>NZ_JBHSRF010000053.1:0-62978 GCF_042658925.1 Sphaerisporangium aureirubrum | reverse complement strand
GTTTTGGCCCAGGGGTGGCGGCGGGGGAGGCGCCTATGACGCCGGAGGGGGTGGGGTGGACGCCGGGGGCGCGGGTGGCGGCGTCGCCGGCGACCTCCAGGGCGTGCAGGAGCTTTTGGGGGACCGGCTTGCCGGACGCCAGGCGGACGCGTACGGCGGCCAGTCGTGCGCCGTCGACGCCGTCGGGGAGGGGGAGGGGGGCGACGCCGGGCGGCCCCAGCTCCCGCAGGCGCCGGTTGATCGAGGCGACCAGGGCGGGGACGATCAGCTCGATCGCCGGGGTGTCCGGCAGGGCCGGGCCGCCGAGGCGCTCCGGCTTGTCGCCGAGGCGCCACAGGGCCCGCAGTGCCCGCCGGACGGTGCCCGCCACCACCTCGGCACGGGCGCCCGCCGGGCGCGACGAGTCGGCGAGCGAGGGGGCCCGCCGCGGGCAGCCGAGCTCGGCCAGCAGCGCGTCGGTGGCGCTCAGAGTGGGAACCAGGGCGTACCGCTCGTGCGGCCCCCAGGTGCCGTCCGGCCCCTGAGTCTCGGTGAGATACGCCACCCGCTCGCAGTGCCCGGTCAGCCAGGGCGCCAGCGCCACCAGGCGCCCGGTCTCGTACACCGAAGGCGACACCTCGCCACACGGCCGCGCCAGCAGCCCGCGCACCACCTCCCGCGCCCGCGCCGCCACGTCCGCGACACCCACCCCAGGAGCCGCACGGCCGGAGCCCACCCCAGCGTCCGCGACCCCCGTGCCCATTCCAGGGACGACGTTCCCCCCGCCGGTTCCGCGGGTCGTGCGGCCGGGGTCCGTCCCGGAGGTGATGCGGCCGGGGTCCGTCCCGGAGGTGATGCGGCCGGAACCTGTCCCGGGGAACGTGCGGCGGGGGTCCGTCCCGGGGATCGTGCGGCCGGGGTCCGTCCCGGGGGTCGTGCGGCTGGAGTCCGTTTCGGGGGTCGTGCGGCCGGAGTCCACGGATAGCTCCGGGTCCGGGGTGTCGGGGCCCGTCACAGGCTTCCCCAGTAGTCGCTCAGTTTGTAGAAGCCGGCGCAGAAGTCCATCTGGCGCTCCAGGTAGTCGGCGACGCGGGGAAGGTCGGGGCGGAGCAGGGCGATCAGGTCGCGGGCGTGGGAGGCCAGGGCGGTGATGCGGCGTTCGACCTCGTCGCGGGGGACGCCCAGTAACAGGACGTTGAGGTCGTCCCATTCGACGTCGCGCTCATAGGTGCCCAGGTCGTTAAGGAGGCGGATCACGCGCTGGACCTCCTGGGCCGCATCCCGGATCCGGGTCAGGTCCCCGTCGTCCGCGGGCTCGCCGGTGTGCAGCAGGTGGGCGGTGAACGCGAAGGTGAAGCCCAGGTTGTCGGCGTTGCCGAGGTACTCGTAGAACGACGGCGCGACACCGGCGTCGCGCCAGGCGCGCTCGCGGCTCATCGCCTCCAGCATGGCGCGCAGTTCCTCCTGCCACACCGGGCCGAGCCACGAGTAGGACGGGGCCGCCGCCAGCTCGTCGCGGATGTCGGCGAGGAACCGGCTCAGCTCGTCGTCCCCGGGGGGTTCCGCGCCGCCGGAGACGGCCAGGCAGCGGCCGACGACGTGGTCCACGTCGTCGGCGGAGGTGGCCACGTAGTCCACCAGCCAGTCCAGGGCGAACGCCCACAGCGACACCTTGCAGGCCATCCGCAGCTGCTCGGCGGTGAACCAGGGACCGCTGAACGCCATCGCCATGCCGAGCGTCCCGGCCAGCCCGGCGTCGAACGGCGCGGCGGAGAACAGGCCGGGATAGGCCGCCATCCACCCCTGAAGGTCCCGCTGGCACCGTCCGGCCACCGCGCACACGGCACCGGCCTCCACCGCGGAGGTCACCGCGCGTTCCGTCATCAGGCCGCCCCGGCCGGTGCGAGGCGCAGCCGCAGCCGCACCTTGCGGGCCGGCCGCAGCAGCGCCGTCGGCGCCGGGGTGTAGGGGCCCGCACCGAGCAGCACCGGCCGGTACCTGCTGAGCAGCGCCGCGACGATGAGGGGCGCGTCCATGGTGAACAGGTGCTGCCCGAGGCACTGGTGGGCCCCGCCGCCGAACGGGAAGTAGCTGTACCGGTGGCGCCGATCGGCCCGCTCGGGCGCGAACCGCTCGGGGTCGAACTCCAGCGGCCGGTCCCAGAACTCCTCCAGCCGGTGCGTGGCGTACGGGCTGATCAGCACCATCGACCCGGCACGGATCCTGGTGCCCCCGACGACGTCGTCGCCCACGGCCATGCGGGGGAACAGCCACCCCGCCGGGTACAGGCGCATCACCTCGCGCAGCACCATCATGGTGTAGCGCAGTTCGGGGACGTGCTCGGGCCGCGCGGGCCCCGCGCCGACCACCCGGTCGACCTCGGCGCACAGGGCCGCCGCGACCTCCGGGTGTGCGTCCAGCACCGGCCACAGCCAGGTCAGGGTGGTCGCCGTGGTCTCCGAGGCCGCCGCGTAGACGCTGACCAGGTCGTCGCGCACCCGCCGCTCGTCCACGGGCCCGCCGTCCGGCGCGTGCGCCCGGCACAGCGCCGACACCACGTCGTCCCCGCCGGCGTCCGGCGCCGCGACCCTGGCGCGGATCACCGGCAGCACCACGTCGTCCACGGTGCGCACGGCGGCGAGGAACGTGCGGTCGCCGGGCATCCGGATCCCGTACGGCAGGAACGGCAGCAGCAGGCGGAACGAGACCGCCGCGTCGGCCGCGTGATAGGCGGTGATCAGGCGCTCGCTGTCCGCCCGGGAGATCGCGTTCCCGAACAGCACCCGCACCACGCTCTGGTTGACGATGGCGGCCATCTCACGGGCGGCGTCCACGGCGCGCCCGGAGCGCGCGTGCCGGTCCAGCTCGCCGACCCGCGCGTCGACCGTCGAGGCGATCGCGCCCGCCAGCGAGCTGACGTACGGGGCGGTGAACACCTGCTGGAGGATCTTGCGGCTGGACGCCCAGGTGTCCCCGTCGCCGAGGATGCCGTCGCCGAGCAGGCGGTTCAGCGGACGCCAGAACATGCCCTGGCGCGCGTAGTTCGTCCAGTTGCCGCGCAGCACGTGCTGCACGTGGTCCGGGTGGGTGACCAGGTAGGGGCGGAACGGCCCGAGCCTCAGCCGTACGACGTCTCCGCCCGCCCGGGTGGCCAGCGCGGCCAGGCCGTCGGCCGGTTCGCGGGCCAGGCGCGGCATCGCGCGGGTGAGCGTGCAGCGAACGGCGCGCCGGATCCGGGGCACGCCACTGACGACCGGCATCGATCTCCCACTTCGTTGAACCCGGTAGAGCGTCTGTGCGAACAGCGCTCCCTCGCGCACCGGGTGCCGCAAGAGTCTCGAAGAAGACAAAGCCCGCTCTTACGGCGAAAGCCACATGATGCATGGCCTATCACGATCTCTGACCTCGATCAACCCCTCTGTGTCAGAACCCGCATAAGCGCAATCGCCGAGAACCGGCCGTTTCCCGGGTGAACGGCGTGAACCACGGGACCGAATGGACCGTATGAACCCGATGAACGGCGAGCGTCGCGCTACCGTGTCCGCACGTATCCGCGAGGGCGCCGGCGCTACGGCCCATCACGTGCCCATTACGGCGGTGATGGTCTACTGTCGGCACGACATAAGCGGATATTAAGGACATTTCGGGGAACGGAGCGTCGTGGAGCCGGTTTCTGTGGGTCTGGTCGGAGCGGGACCGTGGGCGCAGGCGGTGCACGCCCCCACGCTGGCCCGGGGGCCGCACACCCGGCTGGCCGGGGTGTGGGCGCGCCGGCCGAGAGCGGCCGCCCGGCTCGGCGCCCCCGTGTACGAGCGCATCGAGGAGCTGTTCGACGCCTGCGAGGCCGTCGCCTTCTGCGTGCCGCCCGCGGTGCAGGCCGAGCTGGCCGTGCAGGCCGCCAAGGCGGGCAAGGCGCTGCTGCTGGAGAAGCCGCTCGCCGCCGACCTGGACTCCGCCCGCCGCCTGGCCGCCGCCATCGCCACGGCCGGCGTGCCGAGCCAGATGGTCCTCACCTTCCGCTACTCGGCCGCCACCCGCGCCTTCCTCGACAAGGCCCGCGTCATCGAGCCGTTCGGCGGCCACGCCGTCAACGTCTCCGGCGCCCTGCACACCATCGAGTCACCGTGGCGCCGCGAGCGCGGGGCCATCCTCGACGTGGGCCCCCACATGATCGACATGCTGGACGCCGCCCTCGGCCGGGTGGTCGCCGTCCGCGCCCACGGCCACCCCCTCGGCTGGGTGGGGCTCCTGCTCGACCACGAGACCGGCGCCGTGAGCGAGGCGTCCCTCTCCATGGCCGCCCAGGTGGACCGCGGCTCCTCCCACGTGGCCGTCTTCGGCCGCCACGGCACCGAGACCCTGGACGGCGGCAACCTCGGCTACGACGTCTTCCCCGAGATGGTCGCCGACTTCGCCGCCACCGTCCGCACGCACCGGCTCGACCACCCGCTGAACGCCTGGCACGGCCTCCACCTGCAGGAGCTCATCACCAGCGCCGAGGCCCAGCTCACCTGACCTGGGCCTCCTCCGCCGGGGTTGGTACGGTTTCGGGGAACGCGTGGGGCACAGCGAAGTCCGGTGCGACTCCGGCGCTGTCCCGCAACTGTGAGGCCTCCGGGCCGAGCCAGGTCGCCTGTGCGCCACGCCGACGCAGTCAACCCTCGTGGAAAAGGGTGATCCGTCGCCCGCGCCGGGTCCTCGAGTTCCGCGGTGAGCAGAGGAGCCCCACGTGAGGCCATTTCGCACGGCCGTGGCGGGCGTGTCCCTTGGCGCGCTGGCCCTGGCCGGATGCGGCCAGGGCGACGGCGCCGCCGCCCCCGCCTCCCCCGGCACCGCCTCGCCGTCCGCGTCCGCCCCGGCCGCGGGCTTCCCGGTGACCGTGCAGGCGGGCAACGGCGCGGTCACCGTGCCCGCCAGGCCGGCGCGCATCGTCTCGCTGTCCCCGAGCGCGACGGAAGGGCTGTTCGCCATCGGCGCCGGACCCCAGGTGGTCGCGGTGGACGACCAGTCGACCTATCCAGCGGACGCCCCCAAGACGGACCTGTCGGGCTTCAAGCCGAACGCCGAGGCGATCGTCGCCGAGAAGCCCGACCTGGTGGTGCTGGCCAACGACACCGGCGGCATCGTCGCGGCCCTCACCAAGGTCGGCGTCCCGGTGCTGCTCGAACCGGCGGCGGCGAAGCTCGCGGACAGCTACGACCAGATCACCGACCTCGGCGCCGCCACGGGGAACGCCGCCAAGGCGGGCGAGGTGGTCACCGGCATGCGGCAGCGCATCGAACGGCTGACCGCCGCGCCCCGGGACGCGAAGCTCAGCTTCTACCACGAGCTGGACAGCACGCCGTACTCGGTGACCTCGGACACCTTCATCGGGCAGATCTACGGCCTGTTCGGGCTGACCAACATCGCCGACGAGGCCCCCGACCCGGCGGGCGGCTACCCCAAGCTGTCCGGCGAGTTCGTGGTGAAGGCCGACCCCGACCTGATCTTCCTGGCGGACACCAAGTGCTGCGCCCAGTCCAAGGAGACCCTGGCGAAGCGCCCCGGCTGGTCCGGCCTGTCCGCCATCGCCAAGGACCAGGTGGTCCTCCTGGACGACGACATCGCCTCCCGCTGGGGCCCGCGCGTCGCCGACCTGGTCGAGACGGTCGGCGCGGCCGTCGAGAAGGCCGCCACCTGAACCCGGCCCACGGAGCCGCACCCGTGACCGGACCGGCTCCCCCCGCACCCGCCAAGGCCGCCGCGCCGCGGCCCGTGTGGGTGCGGCCGGTCGCGTACGCCGTCACGGCGGCCGGGCTGGCGGCGTGCGTGGTGGCCGGGCTGGTCGCCGGGGCCGCGGGGATCCCGGTGCGGGGCGTGCTGCTGGCGCTGGTGGACCGGCTGCCGTTCGTGTCCGCGGACTCGGGCCTGTCGCCGGTCGAGTACGGGCTGCTGTTCCAGCTCCGGCTGCCCCGCGTGGTGCTGGCCGCCGTCGTCGGCGGGCTGCTCGCCATGGCGGGGGCGGGGTACCAGGGGGTGTTCCGCAACCCGCTGGCCGATCCGTACCTGCTGGGGGCGGCGGCGGGGGCCGGGTTCACCGCCACGCTGGTGATCGTGATCGTCCAGGTGGAGTCCCTGGTGCCCCTGGCGGCGTTCGGCGGCGCGGTCGGCGGGGTGCTGCTGGCGTACGGCCTCGGGCGCACGGCCGGGCGGGACGGCGGCGGGACGGCGACGCTGCTGCTCGCGGGCATCGCGGTGGCGTCGTTCCTGTCCGCGCTGCAGGCCTTCGTGCAGCAGGTCGAGGTCGACCGGCTGCAGCGGATCTACTCCTGGATCCTCGGCGGCATCGGCGCCGACTGGTCGCAGGTCTGGCTGATCGCGCCGTACGCCGTGGTGTCGGCCGTCGTGCTGCTCGCGCACGGCCGCGTCCTCGACGTGCTGTCCGTCGGCGACGACGAGGCGTCCGGGCTCGGGGTGAACGCCGGCCGGGCCCGGCTGGTGATCCTGTGCGCCGCGTCCCTGGCGACCGCGTCGGCGGTCGCGGTCGGCGGCCTGATCGGGTTCGTCGGGGTGGTCGTCCCGCACGCCGTGCGGCGCCTCGCGGGCGGCTCGTACCGCGTGGTGCTGCCGCTGTCCCTGCTGGCGGGGGCGGCGTTCCTGGTCCTCGCCGACCTGGTGGCCCGCACCGCGCTCGCCCCCGCCGAGCTGCCCATCGGCGTGGTCACCGCGTTCATCGGCGCGCCCTTCTTCGTCGCCGTCCTGCGCGCCACCCGGCAGGCCGAGACGTGACCGGCGGCGTCGTCGTGCGGGACCTGTCGGCCGACCTCGGCGGGCGGCCGGTGCTGTCGGAGGTCGCGCTGACCGTCGCGCCCGGCGAGTGGCTCGCCGTCATCGGGCCGAACGGCGCCGGCAAGACCACCCTGCTGCGCGCGATGAGCGGCCTGCTGGCGGCGCGCGGCGAGGTGCTGGTGGACGGCACCCCGGTGCGCGGCCTGCCGCCGCGCCGCCGCGCCAGGCTGATGGCGTACGCGCCGCAGACCCCGGTGCTCCCGCCGGGCCTGACGGTGTACGAGTACGCCCTGCTCGGCCGCACCCCCTACATCGCCTACCTCGGCAGGGAGGGCCCCCGGGACCGGGAGGTCACCTGGTCGGTCCTGGAACGGCTCGACCTGGCCGGCCTCGCGGCCCGGCCGCTCGGGCAGCTGTCCGGGGGCGAGCGGCAGCGGGTGGTGCTGGCCCGCGCGCTGGTGCAGCAGGCCCCGGTGCTGCTGCTGGACGAGCCCACCACCGCGCTCGACCTCGGCCACCAGCAGCACGTGCTGGAGCTGGTGGACCGGCTCAGGCTCGCCGACGGGCTCACGGTGGTGACCACGATCCACGACGTCGGCCTGGCCGGGCAGTACGCCGACTCGATGCTGCTGCTCGCGGGCGGGAGGCCGGTCGCGTCCGGGCCCGCGGCGCGGGTGCTGACCGAGCCGCTGCTGTCCCGGCACTTCGCCGCCAGGGTCGCGGTCACCCCCGGCGCCGACGGGCGCCCCCAGGTCAGCCTCGTCCGCCCCGCTCACTCCCCGGGGCCGGTGAGCTGAGCCGGTAGGCTTCCGGGTCCCCCGACGCGAGGAGAGCCGATGTTGTCGCTGAGCCACCGGCACGAGGACGGCGCGCGGCTGGCCTCGCTGCTGTGGCGGTTCGGGCCCGGGTGGCGCATGATCTCCTCCGCCGTGCTGGGCGGCGGCATCGGTCCCGCCGAGTGGGTGCTCAACGCCCAGGTGGACGCCGGGTACTCCCGGACCGACCCGGTGGAGCACCTGCGGGAGATGGCGCCGCCCGGCCCCGGCGTAGGCATGCTGACCGCGGCGTCGGTCGGCCGTCACACCCGCGCCGCCGACCACGGCGCCGAGGCGGTCGCCACGGTCGGCCTGCGCGTCCCCACCTGGGCCGCCGCCCCCGAGGGCGCCGCGGACCCCGAGCTGCGCCCCCCGTCGCCGCGCCCCGGGACGATCAACATCATCGTGGCCGTCCCGGTGGCGATGAGCGACGCCGCCCTGGTCAACGCGGTGATGACCGTGACCGAGGCCAAGACCCAGGCCCTGATCGAAGCCGGGTACGCCTGCACGGGCACCGCCTCGGACGCCGTCTGCGTGGCCGTCCCCGTCCACGGGCCCCCGGAGCCGTTCGGCGGGCCCCGGTCGGTGTGGGGCGCCCGCGTCGCCCGCGCCGTCCACGCGGCGGTGCTGGACGGGGCCCGCGCCTGGGCGCGGGGACCCTAGGTGAACGCCACCGTGCCGATCAGGTGGTCCATCGCGGTCGCGCTGCACCGGGCCGGCGGGCAGAAGAAGGCGATCAGGACGACCGGCTGCCCCTGGCCCCGGCTGACGATGTAGACCACCAGGTCCAGGCGGCCCTGCTGCGCCGGGTCGTTGACCACGCCGGTCAGCTTGAACGCCGGGCGCCCGGCCACCGTGGCGGTGGACGGCGCCGAGGCGAAGT
This sequence comes from Sphaerisporangium aureirubrum, assembly GCF_042658925.1. Lineage (NCBI taxonomy): Bacteria > Bacillati > Actinomycetota > Actinomycetes > Streptosporangiales > Streptosporangiaceae > Sphaerisporangium > Sphaerisporangium aureirubrum. The sequence goes on along the minus strand of NZ_JBHSRF010000053.1, from coordinate 54,533 downwards.
CCGCCGGGCCGGGCAGCACGAAGCTCAGGCTGCGCTTCAGCTCCTCCGGCGAGTCCGAGGTGGTGATCGTGTCGCTGACCCGGGCGAAGACGCCGGTCGCCTGGTCCGGGGTGGTGGCCAGCAGCTGGTTCACGGCGGACCAGTCCGAGGCGATGGGCACCGAGAACAGCGTGTCGAACTGCGCCGCGGCGGGGGAGGCCACGACGTACTCGTCGGCGTGCGTGACGGCCGACCACCCGCCCGGGTACTGGAACGTGAACGGCGCGGCCGTCGTCCCCGGGTAGGTCTTGTCCTTGGTGGCCAGCGGCGAGGTCCCCTGCCCGAACAGGAGCGTGGCGGCGACGGCCAGGGCCACCACCACGGCCCCGCCCCCGACGAGCAGCGCGACGTGCGGGCGCCGCTTCCTGCGCGCGGGCTCGGAGCCCGGACGGGTCAGCGATCCCCGTTCGTCCCTGCCGCCGTAGCCGGCCGGGGAGTTGTATCCCTCGTGCTGGACGGCGGCGCCCTGCTGCCCGTGGGGCCTGAGCTCGCCGTGCCCCTGCTGCCGCGGGCCGCTCTGGGAGCCGTAGGCCTCCTGGTTCCCGTACGCCTGAGCCCCTTGGCCCCCGTACGCCTGAGCCATGTGCGGCTCCTGCTGCCTCTGTTGTCCCTGCTGTCCCTGCGCCTCGTGGTGCCTCTGGCCCCCTTGGGAGTTCTGCGGGGAGTTCCAGGCCGGGCGGCCCTCCGGCGGGCTGAGGGCCTCGTCCTCGCCGCTGATCGCGTCGCGCAGCGCGGTGACGAACTCCCCGCAGGTGCCGAACCGCTCGGCGGGCGTCTTGGCCAGCGCACGGGCCATGACCCGGTTGACGGCGTGCGGCAGGTCGGGCCGGTACGGCGTCAGCGGCGGCGGGTCGTGCGAGACGTGCGCGTACAGCAGCGCCAGCTCGGTCTCCCGCTGGAACGGCGGCTGCCCGGCCAGCGTCTCGTACACCACGCAGGCGAACGCGTACAGGTCGCTGCGCCCGTCCACGGCCAGGCCGCGGATCTGCTCGGGGGCGACGTACCGCGGCGTGCCCATGAAGTGGCCGTGGCTGGTCAGCCCCGCCTCGGAGAAGGTGCTCTTGGTCAGCCCGAAGTCGGTCAGGTAGATGTGCTCGGGGTCGCGGTCGGACCCCTCGGTGACCAGGATGTTCGCCGGTTTGACGTCCCGGTGCACCAGGCCCTGCTGGTGGGCGGCGTCCAGCGCCGAGGCGATCTGGGTGAACAGCCGGTACGCGCGGGCCACTGGCAGCGGCCCCGCGGACTGGATCACCTTGCGCAGGTCGGCGCCCTCGACGTACCGCATCGCGATGAACAGCAGGTCGTCGCGCTCGCCCGCCTCGTAGATCGGGATGATGTTGGGGTGGTCGACGGCCGCCACCAGCCGCGACTCCCGCACGAACCGCTCACGAAAGCGCGGGTCCTGCGACAGCTGCGGCGCCAGCACCTTCAGCGCCACCGCGCGGCCGAGCCGCCGGTCCCTGGCCCGGTACACCGTGGCCATCCCCCCGCGCCCGACCACCGCCTCCACCTGGTAGTCGGCGATCTGCGCCCCGACCAGCGGCGGCATCGGAAACCCCTCTTCGCTCATCGCTCCACCGCATGCCCGCAGAAGCCGCAGAACCGATGCGCCTTACCGAGCCGCATCCCGCACTGCGTACAGAACTGAACCTGCCCGCCGGAGGCCCCCGGCCCGGAGCTTCCCGCCCCGGAGGCTCCTGAGGCTCCCGCCCCGGACGGCGGCGCGTCCGCCGCTCCGCTGCCAGGTGCCCCCGGACCGGCCACCCAGGTACCCGGCGGCCTCGATGAAGAGCCTCCCGGCGAGGGCCCTCCTGGCGAAGACCCTCCCGGTGAGGGCCCTCCCGCCGCGGACGCTCCCGCGCCGGAGTCCTCCGCGCGGGCGGCACCCGCGGCACCCGCCTCCGGGCCGCCCGCTCCGGACGCAGGTGGCGCGCCCGGCGCACGCCCGGCCGGGAGCGGTGCCCCCGGCCCGCCCGGGAACGGCGCCCCGGATCCGCCGGGGGCGGACTCGGAGGGTTTGCCGGTCGGGGCGTTGCCCCCCTGGGAACGGGGCGGGTAGGAGCCGCCGCTGGTGACGGCGGGGAACTCCACGGTGCGGCCGCCCTGGGGAGGCCAGGTGGCGGCGGCGCCGATGGGTTCGAGCGGGGACCGGTCCGGTGGGGCCATGGCCCGGCGACGGCGGCGGCGGACGGTCAGCGGGACGGCCACGGCGACCAGGGCGGCGGCGAGCACCACGCCGCCCGCCGCGAGTGCCAGCGGTGAGAGGGTGGCGCGGCCGGGGGCCGGGACGCCGGCGGCGGCGGTACCCGTGCGGGACGGCGTGGGGACGGCGGCGCGGTTGGCACGGGCGAAGCGCAGGTGGTCCTGGGCCACGGCGTGGTCGGGGCGCAGCCTCAGCACCTGCTCCAGCACGGGGATCGCGTTGCCGAAGAACTTGTTGTGGTAGGGCGCCAGCGCGGTCTCGTAGACCACGTCCACCGGGCCCCGCCGGGCGGTGAGGTTCGCCGCGACCAGCGCCGTCCGGATGTCGTCCACGGGGGTGAGGGTCAGCGCCGACCCGTTCCCCCCGGCGAGCAGCCCGATCACCTCGCTCCTGCCGTCGTCGATCACCGCGCCGCCCTGGCCGTCGGCGATCAGGAAGTCTTCGAGCTTGGCCCGCTCGGACGCCTTGAACGTCCGTCCTCCGGGTGGGTCCAGGTGCGCGGTCGCCACCTTGGGCGGCGCCTTGGCGTTCGGCCGGGCGGGCAGCCCGATGACGTCCACTGACTCGATGCCGCTGCCCAGCGACGTGCCGAGCGGCACGGTGGGAAGCGTGGCGTCCTCGCCGCCCTTGGTGAGCTTGAGCACGGCCGGCGCTCCGGCGGAGGCCCCGGTGTGCAGCAGGTCGGCGGGGTAGCCCTCCGGCGCGGGCGGGTCGGCGTACGGGAACACGGTGACCTTGGTGGTGGCCGTGGCGATGCAGGTGGAGTTCTGCCCCTGCGGCGGGTAACAGGCCTGGAGCCGCCGGTTGAGCCCGGCGTCCTTCAGCGTGTGCCGGGAGAAGTCGGCGGGGATCTTGACGTTGAAGTATTCGGCGAACGCCCGGTTGGCGGCGTACACGGCCGGATCCTTGCCGGACTGCACGACGCCGGTCGCGGTGACGACCACCCCCTCGGGCGCCACCACGAAGCCGCTCCCGGTGCCCACCGGGGCGTCGTACTCGCGAACCACCTGCTGGATGACCCCCCGGTCGTCGAACAGGTTGATCGTCACATGTGAACGCGCCTCGACCCGGACCGTTCCAGGTGTTACGCGATCGGTTGATCCGCTGGGGTGGGGATGCATGCCGAGGGTGAGCGATCCGAGAGCGCTTAACCCCGCGACGAGATGGTACAGGCGGGGCATCTCCGCCTCCTGTTCCCGATCAGTGTGCTTTCCCAGCGTCGCAGCGTGACCGGCCCCGTACAACCCATATCGGGCCGACGTCACGGACTTGCAATCGGTCGTTGAGCGGTCTGCGACCGGCGCGGCCGGTCCGCGCCGCGCGGCGGGCGGCGCGATTCCCCGTCCCCGAGGGCTTTGGCCGGATGAGTTCCCGGACCACCTCGGCTCTTGTGTATATTTTTCGTATATATCCGAGGTGGACCGAAGATTTTCTGTACGCAGGAACGGAGGGGTACGACGATGACGGCTTTCCCGCGGGTGCTGTTCGACGAAGCGCACAGCGAGTCGTGGACGATCCGCCGTGAGGTCGCCGAGGCCATCAATCCGGCGCACCCCGACGACAACAGCTACGCCCGCGCCGCAGGCGTCCTGCGACGCCTCGGGCACACCGTCGCCGCGCACACCGAGGGCCCCCTCACCGCCGCCCTGCTCGCCGCGCACGACGCCTTCGTCGTCGCCCACCCGGCCGGCGCCCGCTGGGAGCGCACCACCGGGCAGGGCAGCCCGGCCTTCCCCGCCGAGGAGATCGACGCCGTCGAGCGGTACGTCGCGGACGGCGGCGGCCTGATCGTGCTGGCCGAGTGCGAGCAGGACAAGTACGGCAACAACCTGGACGAGCTGCTCGCCAGGTTCGGCGTCGGCGTCGAGCACCTCACCGTGCAGGACCCCGCCTCCTGCCTCAACGGCGTGGCCACCTGGGTGCTCGGCACCCCGGCCGGCGCCACCGGCCCGGCTGGCGAGGACCTGACGGCGGGTGCCCGCGAGGCGTGCTTCTACCGCGCCGGCGTGCTCACCGCCCCCGGGGACGCCACCGTGCTGTTCCGCACCTCGCCCGCCGCCGACCCCGCCGGCCGTCCCCTGGCCGTCGCGCTGCGGCACGGCCGCGGCCGGGTGGTCGTCTTCGCCGACTCCGACCTGTTCGGCGACGACTCCATCGGCGACCTGCGGCACGAGCGCCTGTGGGCCAACGTCGTCACCTGGGCCGCCCGGGTCCCCGAGGGCGGCGCCGCCGCGCGCCGCGACGACGACCCGGACTTCGCCGCCCTTGCCGCCGCCGTCGAGGAACTGCGCCCCCTCACCGCCAAGGACGGCTCCATCGAGGACGCCCTGGCCGCCGAGCCGATCCTGGACCGCGTCCTCGCCGGGGTGGAGCGGCTGGCGCCGCGCTTCCCGCACGACGCCGAGTACCTCGCCGCCGTCCGGACCGACCTGCGCAAGTGGCAGGCGGGCGGCTTCGGCGTGCCCGACTTCCTGGACTCGCTGAACGCCTTCCACCCCGACGAGCAGCGGCAGGACGGGCTGGAGCACCTGGTGGTGTTCCCGATGTACACCCAGAACGGCAACCCCGCACGCAACCTCGAAGCCGTCTGGATCCGCACCGTGTGGCCCGACTGGCTGGCCGCCCTGGAGCGGGACCGCTACGACAACCCCATGTTCGTGCCGATCGCCTTCTCCGGCTTCACCGCCGGATACGACACCAACTCGGCCGTGCTGTTCCCCGAGACGGTCGCCGTCCGGGAGACCCCGCCGCGGTTCACCTGGGGCGCGATCTTCTGCGACCGCGAGGCCGCCAGGTTCCGCGGCGTCAGCCGCGCCGCCGCCGAGACCCTCAAGCTGGCGCTGCCCCCGGACGCCGCCCGGCTGCTGGACAGCCAGGACCTGGCGCAGGACACCTTCGTGCTGTGGGACCTGGTGCACGACCGCACCCACAGCCACGGCGACCTGCCGTTCGACCCCTTCATGATCAAGCAGCGCATGCCGTACTGGCTGTACTCGCTGGAGGAGCTGCGCTGCGACCTCACCGCCTTCGGCGAGGCGGTCGCCCTGGAGGCCGAGGGCGTGCCCCAGGCCCGCTACGTGCAGTACGCGATCCTCTTCGACCGGCTGTTCCGTTTCCCGATCACCGGTGAGCGGGTGCGCAACTACGACGGCCTCGGCGGCCAGCTGCTGTTCGCCTACCTGCACCGCAACGACGTGGTCCGGTGGACCGACAACCGGCTCAGCGTCGACTGGGACCGCGTCGCGCCCTGCGTCGCCGACCTGCGCGGCGAGGTCGAGAAGCTGTACCGCGACGGCATCGACCGCTCCAAGCTGGCCCACTGGCTGGCCGCGCACCACCTGGTGGCCTCCTACGTCGCGCCGCACCCGGCGTCGGTGTGGGCCAGGGGCGCGCAGGCGCTGCCGGTGGACGGCTTCCCCAAGGCCGTGGTGGACGCGGTGCTGCCGGACGAGTTCCCGCTGAGCATGTTCTACGAGGCCCTGCGCCGTAAGCTGTCCGCCGTGATCGAGGCGACGAAGGGAATCCGTCCATGAGCAGCCAGCCCCGTGTCGTCGTCGTCGCCGGGGCCGGCGGCCCCACCGGCCAGGCCGTCACCGGGCGCCTGGCGGCGCGCGGCGACATCGTGATCGGCGTCGGCAGGCACGCCGCCGAGGGGGTCGAGGCCGTCGACCTGACCGACCTCGCGGCCGTGCGCGAGCTGGCCGCGCGGGTCGAGCGGGAGCACGGCCGGGTGGACGGCGTCGTCCACCTGGTCGGCGGGTGGCGCGGGTCCAAGACCTTCGCCGAGACCGACCTCGCCGACTGGGACGCCCTGCACACCCAGCTGATCCGCACCCTCCAGCACGTCACGCTGGCCTTCGAGCCGCTGCTGCGCCGCAGCGCCGAGGGCAGGTTCGCGATCGTCTCCGCCAAGGCCGCGCAGGCGCCCACCCAGGGCGGCGCCGCGTACTCCGCCGCCAAGGCCGCCGCCGAGGCGTGGACGCTCGCCCTGGCCGACGCGCTGCGCGGCACCTCCGCCGCCGCGACCATCCTGGTGGTGAAGGCCCTGGTCAACGACGCCATGCGCGCCGCGAGCCCGGAGCGCTCCTTCCCCGGCTTCACCGACGTGACCGACCTCGGCGACGCCGTGGCCGGGCTGTGGGACCGCCCGGCGAGCGAGATCAACGGCGAACGATTGGACCTGACGCCATGACCGACGCCCGGCGACGCCACGACCCCCGGGTGCGCTGGTTCGCCAGCGACAACTACGCGGGCGCGCACCCGGAGATCCTCGAGGCGGTGGCCCTCGCCAACGGCGGCCACCAGGTCGCGTACGGCGAGGACGTCTACACCGAGGCGCTCGGCGACGTCTTCCGCCGCCACTTCGGCGACGGCGCCGAGGCGTGGCCGGTGTTCAACGGCACCGGCGCCAACGTCGTCGCCCTGCGCTCCATGACCGCCTCCTGGGAGGCCGTCGTCTGCGCGTACTCCTCCCACCTCAACACCGACGAGGGCGGCGCCCCCGAGGTGAGCGGCGGCATCAAGCTGCGCATGGTGAACACCCCCGACGGCAAGCTGACCCCGGAGCTGATCGACCAGGAGGCGTGGGGCTTCGGCGACGAGCACCGGGCCCAGCCGCGGGTGGTGTCCATCTCGCAGAGCACCGAGCTCGGCTCGCTGTACACCCCCGAGCAGATCGCCGCGGTCACCGCGCACGCCCACGAGCTCGGCATGCTCGTCCACCTGGACGGCTCCCGGCTGGCCAACGCCGCCGCGGCGCTGGACCTGCCGCTGCGGGCGCTCACCACCGACGTCGGGGTGGACGTGCTGTCGTTCGGCGGCACCAAGAGCGGGCTGATGTTCGGCGAGGCGATCGTCGTGCTGAACCGCGAGGCCGTGCGCGGCATGATCTACCTGCGCAAGAGCTCGATGCAGCTGGCGTCCAAGATGAGGTTCGTCTCGGCGCAGTTCGAGGCCCTGCTGGCCGGCGATCTCTGGCTGCGCAACGCCCGGCAGGCCAACGCCATGGCCGCCCGGCTCGCCGAGGCCGTGCGCGGCATCCCCGGCGTCACCCTGACCCGGCCGGTGCAGGCCAACGCGGTGTTCGCCATCCTGCCGCGCGACGTCGCCGAGCGGGTACGCAAGCGGTTCCGGTTCTACATCTGGGACGAGGCCACCGGCGAGGTGCGCTGGATGACGTCCTTCGACACCACCGAGGCCGACGTCGAGGCGTTCGCCGCCGCCGTCGCCGAGGAGGTCGCGGCGAGCTGACCCGGGGCTCCCCGGCTATCCGGTGGAGAGCGGCGGGTAGGGCTTGGCGCCGCGCGCGGTGAGCATCTCGGTCATGAGCTGGATCTCGCTGTCCTGGGTGTCCACGATGTGCTGGGCCATCGTGCGGACCTCCGGACGGTCCGACAGCTTCAGCAGCCCCTTGGCCATGTCCACCCCGCCCTGGTGGTGGCGGATCATCAGCTGCAGGAAAAGGATCTCGCCGTCCTTGCCCTTGGCGGCCTTCAGGCGGTCCATCTCCGCGTCGGTCGCCATGCCCGGCATCAGCGTCACCCCGCCGCCGGGCTGAGCGGACGCCGTGGGCGCCGCGGCGTGCCCACCGTGCCCGGCCATCCAGGCCATCGGGGGACGGCTGCCCGCCTGGGTCAGGTCCCACTGCTGCAGCCACCCCATGAACACGCCGCGCTGCGCCGTCTGCGTGGTGATGATGTCGTACGCCAGGTTGCGCACCGCCGCGTCGCCGCTCGCGTCCCGCACCGCGAATCCCATCTCGGCCGCCTGCGCGTGGTGCACCGCCATGTCCCGGGCGAAGCCCGCCTCCGGCGAGTCGTCACCGGGCGGCGCCGAGCCGCGGGTGACGAACAGCGTGGCCACGACGGCCAGGGCGCAGGCCACCAGCACGACCAGGATCAGACGGGTCCGTGAAACATTCATGGCAGAGAGAGTCCAGAGATGGGATGACCGGGGCGATAGACGCGAACCTTATTACGTACCCACTATCCTCCACATAAGCCAGGCAGCTTGAGCAAACGAAACCTGACGCGGTGGTGGAGGATCACGATGGCCAAGGAGAGGACGCAGGCTCGGCGGGACCAGCTCGCCCAGTTGCGCGCCGCACAGAAGCGGAAGGAGCGGCGCACCGCGATGCTCATGTGGGGGAGCGGGGCCTTCGTCATCGTGCTGCTGGTAGGCCTGGTCGGCTACTACGTGATCAATGAGCGCGCCCGCTCGTCCCTGGACGGCGTCAGCAGCTACACCTACAAGGGCGCCGGGCACGTCGCCTCGAAGGTGACGTACAAGGAGAACCCGCCGGTCGGCGGGCAGCACAACCCCTCGTGGCAGCTGTGCCAGGTCTACGACGTGCCGATCAACAGCGAGAACGCGGTGCACTCCATGGAGCACGGCGCCGTGTGGATCACCTACCGGCCCGACCTGCCGAAGGCCGAGGTGGAGAAGCTCAAGGCCCTGGTCACCACCGACTACATCCTGCTGAGCCCCTACCCGGGCCTGCCCTCGCCGGTCGTGGTCAGCTCGTGGAACCACCAGCTCAAGCTCAACAGCGCCGACGACCCGCGCCTGCCGAAGTACATCACCAAGTACAAGCAGAACCCGTCCACCACCCCGGAGTACGGCGCCACCTGCAGCGGCCAGGGCAGCACCGACCAGCCCGCCTCGGCGAACCCGCTGCCCACCTCGGTGCCCACCCCCGCGCCGAGCGCCACCGGTACGGCTCCCGTGCCCGACGGTTCCGCGACGGCCCCCGCGCCCGACGGCTCGGCCTCGGCCTCGCCCGCGGCGAGCGCCACGCCGAGTTCCTGAGCCTTCAGCCGAGCAGTTGCTCCGGATCCACCGCCTCGATGCCATGTGCCTGGCCGACGGGGCGGTTGGTGAGCCGGCCCGCGTGCGTGTTCAGCCCGCGGGCCAGCGCCGGATCCTCGGCCAGCGCCGTCCGCCATCCCTTGTCGGCGATGGCGGTGGCGTAGGGCAGCGTGACGTTGGTCAGCGCGTACGTCGAGGTGTGCGGCACCGCGCCGGGCATGTTGGCCACGCAGTAGAACACCGACTCGTGCACCCGGTACGTCGGGTGGGCGTGCGTGGTCGGGCGGGAGTCCTCGAACGCGCCGCCCTGGTCGATCGAGATGTCCACCAGCACCGAGCCCTCCTTCATCCGGGAGACCAGCTCGTTGGAGATCAGCTTGGGGGCCTTGGCCCCCGGGACCAGCACCGCGCCGATCACCAGGTCGGCGTCCAGCACCGCCCGCTCGATCTCGTAGGCGTTGGACGCGACGGTGAGCAGATGGCCCCGGTAGATCGTGTCCGCCTGGCGCAGCCTGTCGATGTTCATGTCCAGGATCAGCACCTCGGCCTGCATGCCGAGCGCGATGGCGGCGGCGTTCATGCCCGACACCCCGGCGCCGAGCACGACCACCTTGGCCGGGTACACCCCGGACACCCCGCCCATCAGCACGCCCCGGCCGCCGCCCTGCCGCATCAGGTGGTAGGCGCCGACCTGCGGGGCGAGACGGCCCGCCACCTCCGACATCGGGGCCAGCAGCGGGAGCGCCCCGGTCGGCGCCTGCACGGTCTCGTAGGCGATGCCGGTGACGCCCGCCTCCAGCATGGCCATGGTGAGCTTGCTGGACGCGGCCAGGTGGAGGTACGTGAACAGCACCTGGCCCTGGCGCATCAGGTGGTACTCCGAGGAGATCGGCTCCTTGACCTTCAGGACGAGGTCTCCCTCGCGCCACACCTCCTCGGCCGAGCCGGCGATGACCGCGCCCGCCCGGACGAACTGATCGTCCGGGATCGAGGACCCGGCGCCCGCGCCGCGCTCCACCAGCACCTCGTGGCCGCGCGAGGTGAACTCGTGCGCGCCCGCCGGGGTGAGGGCGACCCGGTACTCGTTGTCCTTCACTTCTCGGGGTACTCCGACCTTCATGGGATTCCCTCCATCGACCCTGTCCGGCGGGCATCCCCCCGCCGTGCTCGCCCGCGGCCCGCATGGGGCGGCGGCGTACCGGCCCTGGCGGGGGTGACGAGGCGTCGGCCGGGCCCTGTTACCACTCTGCGTTCCCAGAAAAACCCGGGACATGGATCAAGTTGCCGGGAATTAACCCCAGAACGGCGGAAATTTCCGGGACATCTTCCGTCAGGCGGCCACCTGCCCTCTGTTCCGGCGGTTAGCCCGATCACATGACTCCTCGATAGGCTCGCCCGAGCGATAACGGTCACAGGGGTGAGGATGCGTAACCATCCGTCGGTGCACGGTCACGATGACCTGCCACGCGGGCAGGGCGACCCGGACGGGCCGTCCAGCGTGTTCGACGACCCCGATTTCCTCTGGGACCCCCCGACCGACCCCGAGCCCCTCGGCGGCGGCACCTCCGGCGACCGCCCGTCCGATCTCGAGCCCTTCGGGAACGGCGCCTCCTGGGACCGTCCGGCCGACCCCGGGCCCTCCTGGGACCGCCCGGCCGACCCCGCGCCGCCGGCGGCTGGCGCCTCCTGGGACCGTCCGGCCGATCTCGCGCCGCTCACGGGCGGCGCCTCCTGGGACCGTCCGGCAGATCCCGCGCCGCTCGCGGCCGCCTCCTGGGACCGTACGGACCCGGACGGCGAGGGCGATACGAAGCTGTACGGCGGGGGCTCTGGCTGGGACCGTCCGGGAGGGCCGGGGGATCCGTACGGACCCGACCGGCCGGGTGGGCTGGGCGATCCGGAGGAGCTGTCCGGCCCGGGAGGGCCGGGCACGCCGGAGGGGCCGTCCGGGCCCGACGGGCCGGGAGGGCCGCCGCCGGGGCCGGGGGAGCCCGGGGCCGCCGGGCCGCCCGCGGGACCGCCCGGGCCGCCGCGCGCGGCGCGGTCGACGACGATCGCGCTGGTGGCGGCGCTGGTGGTCGTGGTTCTGGTCACCGGGGTGCTCGGCACGATCGCCGTGCTGATGACCCGCCAGCCGGACGTGCCGCTCGGCGCCAAGCCGCCGCGCCGCCTGACCACCACCATCCACTTCGCCCCCGTGACCGGCGTGCGGGCCGCCCCCTGCCCCGGGGCCGAGGCCGTGCTGGACGACGCGGGCACCACGTGCTACCAGGTCGCGCCCGGGGTCACCGTCACCTCCGTGCTCAAGGTCGAGGCGATCCCCGAGCCGGACCAGACCTACGCCGTCCGCATCGTGCTGGCCCCCGAGAGCCGGGACCGCCTCGCCGACCTGACCAAGGACGCCCTGGAGCAGCAGCTCGCCGTCGTGGTGACCGACCGCGTGGTCGCCGCCCCCCGGGTCGCCCAGCAGGTGACGGTGGACAGCCTCAGCATCTCCGGCCTCTCCAAGGAACAGGCCGACGCCATGGTCGCCCGCCTCCTCGGCACCGGCCCCTCCCCGGCGGCCTCCGCCTCCGGCGGCCCCGTCTCCCCGGTCCCCACCGCCGCGCCCACCTGCCCGCCCGCGAGCGCCTCCCAGCCCGGCGCCCCCGTCTCACCAGGCGTGCCCGGCACCGGCGACTGCCCCTCGGTGGGCGCCCCCTCCACGGGCCCCTCCGTGACGCCTCCCCCCACCGGCCCGTCCACGAGCGGTTCCGCCGGCGCTCCGTCCAACGGCCCCGGCGCGGGCGGCGCCGTCCCTCTGACGCCCCCCTCCACGACCCCTTCCACCCCGGTCGGCCGCACCGCCCCCGCCGCCCGCACCCCCGCCGCCCGCACCCCCGGCGCGACGACGTCCGCCCGCCCCACGAGCGTCTCGACCCGCAAACCCGACCCCCGCTTCGCGAGCTGCAAACAGGCCAACGCCGCCGGCTACGGCCCGTACACCAAGGGCCTGCACGCCGAATACGCCTGGTACGTCGACGGCGACCAGGACGGCGTCGCCTGCGAGCGCGGCGACCTCACCTGATCAGGCGTCCGGCAGGGCGATGTCCGACGGCCGGATGGGGATCCGGGTGAGGGGAAGACTGGTGGCGGCCCGCACGGCGGCGGCGATGGCCGGGGTCGAGGACAGGGTGGGGGGTTCCCCGGCGCCGCGGAGGCCGTACGGCGCGTCCGGGTCGGGGTTCTCCAGGATGGAGATGGTCATGGGCGGCATGTCGAGGATGGTGGGGATCAGGTAGTCGGTGAACGACGGGTTGAGCATGCGCCCGTCGCGGACCTGGATCTCCTCCATCAGGGCCAGCCCGAGGCCCTGCGCGGTGCCGCCGTGGATCTGCCCCTCCAGCGCCATGGGGTTGAGGATCTTCCCGACGTCCTGGACGGCGGACAGCTCGACGACCTTGACCAGGCCGAGGTCCACGTCGACGTCCACGACGGCGCGGTGCACGCACAGGGCGAGCTGGGTGTGGGAGTCCCCCTGCCCGGTGACCGGGTCCATGGGGTACGTGGGCCGGTGGCGGTACTCGCGGGTCTCCTCGACGGGCCCGGAGAGCTCCAGCAGGTCGGCCAGCGGCACGCCGGGACGCTCGGCGCGCAGGTCGTCCAGGCGCTCGCGCACGGCCAGGCAGGCCTCGCGGACGGCGCCGCCGGTGACGTAGGACTGGCGGGAGGCGGAGGTGGAGCCCGCGGAGCCGACCGTGGTGTCGGCGGGCGCGACGGTCACCCGCTCGACGCCGAGCTCGGTGCGCGCGATCTGCGCCTGCACCATCACCAGGCCCTGTCCCACCTCGGCGGCGGCGGTGTGCACCAGCACGTGCGGCTCGCCGCCGAGCACCTCGATCTTCACCCGCGCGGTGGAGTGGTCGTCGAACCCCTCCGAGTAGCAGATGTTCTTGATCCCGACGCCGTACCCGATGCCGCGCCGCACCCCCTCGCCGTGCGTGGTCTGCGCCACCCCGCCGGGCATCGACCGCAGGTCCGTCGCCGCCTCGCCGGCGGGCAGCGGCATGGCGGCCAGCTCGCGCAGCATCCCGGCCAGCGGCGCGGGCGACTCGATGACCTGCCCGGTCGCCAGCCGCGACCCCTGGGACACCGCGTTGCGCACCCGGATCTCCACCGGGTCCAGCCCGCACGCCTCGGCCAGCCGGTCCATCTGCGACTCGTAGGCGTAGCAGGCCTGCACCGCCCCGAAGCCGCGCATCGCGCCGCACGGCGGGTTGTTGCTGTACGTCCCGTACGCGTCGATCTCGACGTTCGGCACCTCGTACGGCCCCACGCCGAGCGACGCGGCGTTGCCGACCACCGCGGGGGAGGAAGAGCAGTACGCCCCGCCGTCCAGCACGATCTCGGCCTTCACGTACACCAGCCGCCCGTCCCGGGTGGCGCCGTGCTCGTACCGCATCCACGCGGGATGCCGGTGCACGTGCCCGTAGAACGACTCCTGGCGGCCGTACACGAACTTGACGGGCCGCCCGGTGCGCAATGCCAGCAGGCACGCGTGCACCTGCATCGAGAGGTCCTCACGGGCGCCGAACGCGCCGCCCACCCCGGCCAGGGTGAGCCGCACCTTGCCGGGGGGCAGCCCGAGGCAGGGGGCGATCTGCTCCCGGTCGACGTGCAGCCACTGCGTCGCGACGTACAGGTCGACGCCGCCGTCCTCGGCGGGCACCGCGAGCCCCGACTCGGGCCCGAGGAACGCCTGGTCCTGCATGCCGACCTCGTACTCGCCGCGCACCACCACGTCGGCGGTGAACTCGCCGCCCACCCGCACCGGCTGGTGCCGCACGATGTTCCCGCCGGGGTGCACCTCGGGACAGGCCGCGTCGAACACGGCCCGGCGCGCGTCGGTGACCGGCTCGCGCTCCTCGTACTCGACCACGATCACCGCCGCGGCGCGCCGCGCGGTCTCCGGGTGGTCGGCGGCGACGATGGCGACCGGCTCTCCCTGGTAGCGCACCTGGTCGACGGCGAGCACCGGCTGGTCCTTGCGGTCCAGGCCGTAGAAGCGCTCGCCCGGCACGTCCTCGTGGGTGAGCACGGCGTACACGCCCGGCATGGCCAGCGCGGGCCCGATGTCGACGGACCTGATCCACGCCGAGGGGTGCGGGCTGCGCAGCGTGGCGCCCCACAACATGTCGGCGAGGTACAGGTCGGAGGAGTAGGCGAACTCGCCGGTGACCTTCAGGGTGCCGTCCGGGCGGGGCGCGCTCTCCCCGAGGCCCTGGCCGCTCGGCCTGGTCCGGCTCTGGCCGCTCGCGGTTTGGCTCACCTCGGCAGTACATCAGCCCCTCGGCGGGGCGGCCTATTGACCCAGCCGCGAAACGCCGCGCCCCCCGGCGGCGGCCGGTTGTAGGTTCGTCCAAAGAACCCCGTCTAGCCTGTGTATGTGCGGATACGTGAGCTGCTGGCGACCGAGGGACTGGGTGCCGTCACCCTGCTGACGGGCGAGGATCACCTGGACCGCCGGGTGACCGGCGTCTACGTCACCGACCTGCCCGATCCCGGCCGCTACCTGGCGGGCGGCGAGCTCGTGCTGACCGGCATGATGTGGCGCAGGGACCCCGGCGACTCCCTCCGCTTCGTCGAGATCCTCGCCAGGGCCGGGGTCGGCGCGCTCGCCGCGGGCCGGGCGTGGCTCGGGCACGTGCCGGACGACCTGGTCCAGGCGTGCCGCGAGCGCGATCTGCCGTTGCTGGACGTCCCCGAGGAGGTGTCGTTCCGCACGCTCGGCGACGTGGTGGAGACCCGCCTCGGCGGCGCGGACGCCGTCGACCTGCGCGGCGCGCTCGGCCGGCACCGCAGGATCGTCGCCGCGGTGGCCGAGGGCGCCGACCTGCACGAGCTGTGCGCGCTGATCGCCGGGGAGCTCGGCATGACCGGCGCGGTGATCTCGGCGGTTGGCACGGTCGTCGCGGGCGGCCTGGACGCCGAGACGGCGGCGCTGCTGGCCCGGGAGTACCTCGCCGCGACCCGGCTGCCCCACCTGGTGCGCACCCCGGGCGGTCCGTTCACGTTGTTCGCGGTGGACCGGGCGCACCGGGCGGCGGGGTGGGCGCTGGTGTGCGGGGCCGACCTGCTGGACCGGGCCGACACCGGGTACGAGCTGGCCGCGTGCGCGGCACTGGAGCGCAGCCGCCGCGAGGAGGGCCGCCGGGTGGAGCGGCGGCTGGCCGAGCAACTGATCGGCGCCGCCTCCTCGGGGACCGCCGACACCGCCGAGCTGGCCGCGCGCCTGCGCACGTGCGGGATCGATCCGGCCGAGCCGTACGCGGTGGTGACGGCGACCGTGCAGCGGCCCGGCGCCACCGACGGGCCCGATCCGGCGGTGCTGGGCGGGCGGGTGATCGAGGAGATGCTGGAGCGCCGGGTGGTCGCGGCGGCGGGAGCGGACGGGGCTGTAGCCCTCGTGCCATTGCGTACTCTGGGTACTGATGAGATCGTGCATTTGCAACATTCGGAGCTCGTGCATGTGCAAGAACGGAATCGCGTGCAGATGCAAGTGCAGCGTAGCGTGCGAGCGTTATCGGACCTGCTGACCGAGCGGGTGGCGACGCTCCAGGCGGGCCTGCCCGCCAGCAGGGTGTCGGTCGGCGTCAGTGCCGTCCTGACCGGCCCCGGAGCCATCCGCGGCGGTGCCGAGGAGGCGGGCCACGCCCGCCGTCTGGCCGAGGCACGTGGTGGGGGAGTGGTGACCAGCGACGAGATCTACACTCATGCTCTGTTGCTGGCCACCGTTCCCGACGATGTGCGGAGGTCATTCGCCAACCGGATCCTGGCTCCGCTGTTCGTCTACGACCGTCGCCACCAGTCAGAGCTGGTCCGCACCCTCGGGACCTTCCTGGACTCCGCTGGGTCCTGGAACATCTGCGCCGAGCGTTTGCACGTGCATGTGAACACAGTGCGGTACCGTATTCGACGCGTCGAGGAGTTGACCGGGCGTGATCTGTCCTCTATGGCGGACAGAGTGGATCTTTTCCTTGCATTACGGGCGAGTTGATTTGCTATGGATCAGCAGCAAAGCCAGTCCGCGCGCAGGTTCTGCGGCGATGACGCGGCGTTCGCGGACGTAACATTGCCAGCGAGGCCGAAGATGGCTGAGAAGGAAACAACTAGGGCACATAGTGCGAGGCGGCGGCGACGCATGATTGACTCCCGTCTGTCGCAGTCTTTCGGGGCTTACATCTTCAAGGGGTGCCGGTGAGCGGTCAAGATCTTATAGGCCAGCGAATCAAGACGATCCGCCGCCAACGCGGCCTTTCGCAAGCACAACTGGCACACCCTGAGTTGTCAGATAGTTATGTATCACTGATCGAGAGTGGGAAGCGAACCCCCACCGCGGCGGTGCTTGAACTACTGGCTGCGAAGCTCGAGTGCTCTCTAACGTATCTGATCAATGGCGTTACCGCCGAACAGATGCACGATCTTGAACTCGGGCTGAACTACGCGGGGATGGCCCTCGAAAACGGCGAGGTCACCGAGGCCAGGCGCAGGTACGCCGAGCTTCTCGAGGACGGAAGCCTGGCCGGCCTGGCCCCCCTGCGACAGAGGGCCGAGTACGGCTACGCGCTCGCCAGCGAGGCCTGCGGCGACCTCGACGAGGCGATCACGGTGCTGTCCCGTCTGCACGGAGCGGGCGACACGCTCGGTGGCGAACGGGCGGTGGCCGTGGCGGTCGCGCTGTCGCGCTGCTTCCGCGAGAGGGGCGACCTCGCGGCGGCCGTGCGCGTCGGCGAGGACGCACTCCTCGGCGCCGGGCGTCCCGCGTGGAACGACGACCTGGTGGAGCTGGGCGCGACGCTGCTCGGCGCGTACATCGTGCGCGGCGACCTGCTGCGGGCCCGCCAGTTCTCCGGCGAGCTGCTCAGCGCGGCCGAGATGCTCAACACCCCGCGCGCGACCGTGGCCGCCTGCTGGAACGCCGCCGTCGTGGCCGACCTCACCGGCCGCGGCGAGGAGGCGCTCAGCATGGCCGAGCGCGCCCTCGCGGTGCAGTCCGAGACCGGCGAGCCCCGCAACCTCGCCCGGCTGCGCATGGCGTACGCCCTGCTGCTGCTGCGCGTGCGCCCGGCCGAGGCCCTCACCTGCCGCGACCTGATGCTGCGCGCCGAGCGCGAACTGCGCGAGTCCTCGGCGGGCACCGTCGACCTCGCCCGGTGCGCGGTGGACCTCGCCAAGGCCGAGATCGCCCTGGGCGACCCCGGCAAGGCCGTCGAGTACGCCCGCCGCGGCCGCGACATGCTCGACGACCGCACCCCCGCCCTCCTGGCCGAGGCCCACCTGGTCCTCGGCAACGCCCTGCTCCTCTTCCAGCAGAGCGAGGAGGCCTCCGCCGAGCTCGCCGCCGTAGAACACATGCTGGTCAACGCCCCCCCGTCCCGCAAGGCCGCCGAAGGCTGGCTGACCGCCGCCACAGCCCTGGAACGCCTGGGCGAAGAAGAAGCCAGCGAAGTCGCCTACCGCAGAGCCCTGGCCTGCGCCGGCCTCTAACCCCACAACGCCCCCACACCCTCGACCGCGCTCCCAGGGCGGCCCCTGGGTCACGGGGCCCGCCCCCCCCGTGACCCACCGCCCCCGGGACGGTGGGTCACCCACCACCCCCCGTGACCCACCGCCCCTGAACGGTGGGTCACCATCGCCCCCGAACGCCCATCAGCCGTCCCCCGCCCGTCCACGGGCGTCCCCCCGCCCGCCTACGGGGGGCGTTCCCCCGCCGCCCACGGACATCCCGTCCGTCCACGGGCGATCCACTGCCCCTCCACCGCTTGTCCACGGGCGATCCATCGCCCCTCCACCGCCCGTCCCGGGGGCGCAACCGGCCGTCCACGGACGGCGCACGGACCGTTCCCCGCCTGCACGCACTTTTCCCGGCGCCGGTACGGCGGGACGTTGTACGGCGAACCCGGCGCCGCCTAGCGGCGGACAACCCGGCTGTCTGCGGGCGCCCGGTGAAACGGTCCTTGCGGTGGCGCGCTTCGCGCGAAGGCGCAAGGGCTGTGCTCATGCGGGGGACACCCCCGCACCCCCGGGCCTGCCGGGCTCATGGTGGGCCCCCTGTGATGTGGTGTCCCAGTTGAGTTGGGTGTGGCGCCGTACGGCGGCGCCGAGTTCGCCGCACAACGGTCCCGCCGCTCCGGCGCCGAAAGGACGATCGAGCCGGTTACGGAGGGATTGCGTACGCGCGGCGTAGGTGACGTTCCCCGGAGTGGTCGAGTCACGATGATCTTGCGCTCCCGACGTCGTCCCCTGGGGCCGTCTGCACCTCAGCCTCGTGCCGTGCCCCTGGCTGGCGTTTGCACCCCCGCCCCGTGCCCTCGTCGTCCGCAGGAATGGCCGTGCGTCGCGGGGCCGGTTCGCGGACCGGCTTACCCTTCCGGGGTCTCCCGGTGTCCATGGATGGGCAACGTGTGGTGGGCCCGGTTCGCGGACCTCTTGTCCTCACGGCGTTCCCCGGCCGTCTGCGGGCGGGCAACGCGTGGTGGGGACCGGGCGTGGTGGTGAGTAGCCTTAAGGGGTTATGAGGACTTCCCCGCTCGCCGCCGTGCTCGCGCTGCTGGTCGCCGCCGTTCTCGGCACGGCGTTCGCGGCCCCTGCGCTGGCGCACACGGCCCTGAAGAGCAGCGACCCGAAGAAGGGCGCGACGGTCGGGACACTGGACTCGGTGAAGCTGACCTTCACGGAATCCGTGAAATTTCCAGTGGTCTTGGTGCGCGACGCGGGGGGCAAGGCGTACCACGAGGGCAAGCCGAAGGCCGACGGGCCGGTGATCACTCAGAAAGTCGCGGGCTCGTTGCCGTCGGGGAAGTACACCATCGCCTGGCGCGTCGTCTCCAGTGACGGCCACCCGGTGGAGGGCGAGATCCCCTTCACGGTCCGCGCCCCGGAGCCGAGCCCGTCGCCGACCGACACGGCGACCGCCGCCGCTCCCGAGGCCACCCCGGCGCCCCCCACCGCCGCCCCCTCCACCGCCCCGTCCGAGGTGACCGCCGCCCCGGTCGCCGACTCCAGCGAGCAGCGTGGCGGCATCCCCGCCTGGGTCTGGATCGTGGTCTTCGGCATCGCGGGCATCGGCATCGGTCTCGCGTTCAGCATGCGGAAGAAGACATGACCCACCCCTCGCCCCCGGCCTCCCTCCCCCCCGGCCCGCGTAACCCCCACCCAGCCCGGCCTCTCGCCTTCGTGGCGCCCACGGGGCGTCACCCCCGCGTGGCCCGGGCCCACGACTTTTCGCCGACCGGTCCGATTTTCGCGCCGACCGGCACCGCCACCGGCCCGGAGGCGCGGCCATGAGCAAGACCCTCCGGCTGGCGATCGCCGGCGCCTGCGTCGCGGCCGGAGCGCTCGCCGTGGCGTTGATCTTCGGGGGCGCCGCGACGCCGCGGATCATTCCCGGCCTGCCGGACGAGGGCACGCTCACCCGATGGGCGCTGCCGCTGTCCAAGCTGGCCATGGACGCCGCGGGCGTGCTGACCGTCGGCATGCTCCTCATGGCCTCTGCGCTGCTGCCGAACGACAAGGGGCTGCTCGGCAAGACGGCCCTCACCTACACCAGGGCCGCGTCCTGGGGCGGCCTGATCTGGGCGGCGGCCGGCGCCTCCACCCTGGTGTTCAGCCTGTCGGAGACGCTCGGCCTCCCCGTCGCCGAGGTGCTCGGCGGCGA
Organism: Sphaerisporangium aureirubrum; assembly: GCF_042658925.1. Lineage (NCBI taxonomy): Bacteria > Bacillati > Actinomycetota > Actinomycetes > Streptosporangiales > Streptosporangiaceae > Sphaerisporangium > Sphaerisporangium aureirubrum. The sequence continues at coordinate 34,788 of NZ_JBHSRF010000053.1, read as the reverse complement.
CGAGCTCACCAGCTACGCCAGCCAGGTCTCCCAGGGCATTTCCCTGACCCTCGTCGTGCTGTTCGGCACGGCGATCGCGCTGTTCAGCCGGGGCGCCATCACGGCCGGGGCCGCCGCAGGCCTGCTGCTGCTCGCCCTGGCCACCATGCTGCCCCCCGCGCTCACCGGCCACTCCAGCTCATCGCCCAACCACGGCCTGGCCACCACCGGCGTCGCCCTGCACCTGCTGGTGCTGGCGGTGTGGGTGGGCGGCCTGCTGGTGCTGTGCGCGCACGGCCTGCGCGGCGGCCCGGACCTCGGCGTCGCCGCCCAGCGCTTCTCCCGCGCCGCCACCTGGTGCTTCGTCGGGGTGGGCCTGTCGGGCCTGTTCAGCGCCCTCGCCCGGCTCACCGCGCTCAGCGAGCTCGTCACCAGCTCCTACGGCCTCATCATGCTCGCGAAGATCGTCGCGTTCGCCGGCCTCGGCGTGTTCGGCTGGCGGCACCGCGGCCGCACGCTGCCCGAGCTGTCGGCCGGGCGGTCCGGCGCCTTCGTCCGGCTGGCCATGGGCGAGGGCCTGGTCATGCTGGTCGCCGTCGGCCTGGCCGTCGGGCTGTCCCGCACCGCCCCGCCGCCGCTGGACCTGCCGGTGGACCGCGCCTTCGAGCTGCTCGGCTACCTCATCCCGCCGCCCGTGTCGGTCGTCAACCTGCTGACCCTGTGGTGGTTCGACCTGTTCTTCGCGGCCCTGGCCGCGGTGCTGGCCGGCCTGTACGGTGCCGCCGTGGTGCGGCTGGCCCGCCGCGGGGACCACTGGCCGGTCGGCCGCACCGTCAGCTGGGGCATCGGCGTTCTCCTGCTGTTGCTCGTCACCCAGACCGGCGTGGCGCGCTACGCCCCGGTGCTGTTCAGCGTGCACATGGCCGAGCACATGGTGCTGTCCATGATCGTGCCCATCTTCCTGGTGCTCGGCGCCCCGGTGACCATCGCCCTGCGGGCCCTCAAGCCCGCCGTCCGGCGCGGCGACCGCGGCCCGCGCGAGTGGCTGATCACCATCCTGCACAGCCGCGCGGCCAAGGTGATCACCCACCCGGCCATCGCCACCGCGATCTTCATCACCTCGACCTACGCGCTGTACTTCACCGGTCTGTTCGGCGCCGCGATGGAGGAGCACCTCGGCCACATCGCGATGACCCTCCACTTCCTGGTCAGCGGGTCCCTGTTCTTCTGGGTGATCATCGGGGTGGACCCCGCCCCCACCAAGCTGCCGTACGTCGGCCGCCTGCTCCTGCTGTTCGTCACGATGCCGTTCCACGCGTTCTTCGGCATCGCCCTGATGAACATGGGCACGGTGATCGCCGCCGACTGGTACGACCAGCTCGGCCGCACCTGGGGCGCGTCCACGCTCTCCGACCAGCGCACCGGCGGCGCCATCGCCTGGGCCTTCGGCGAGATCCCCACCCTCATCGTGCTGATCGCGCTTGCGTTCCAGTGGTACCGCGACGACAACCGCAAGGCCCGCGTCGCCGACCGCCGCGCCGACGCCCGCGCCGCCAAGGAGGGCGGCACCGGGGACGCCGAGCTGGACGCCTACAACGACTACCTCGCCCGGCTGGACCGCGGCGACCGCAAGCTGGACCGGGCCGACCAGGAATAGACTCTCGCGCCATCGTCACTCAGCGCACCGGAAGGTACCCGCGGGTAGCGTGGCAGGTGGCCGTGGCGGGCATAACCACTCTGGACGGGACTCAACCGGTCCTTCCCGGGTGGATGCCTCGTCTGCGCCAAACCAATCTCAATCGCTCGTTGAGCGCGCACCGGTAGCGTCGACCGTGGTTCCGCGAACCAGGGGGGACGCGGTGGGGCCGGGGTCACGTCGCCTGGAGCGGTGCTCCCAGGAGGGTTGGGGGACTTTGTACGAAGAGTTGCGCATGCGCGGCCGCCGCGGCCTGTCGCAGGCGATCGAGGACTACCTGACGGAATGGTCGGAGCGCACCGGCATCACCGTCGAGGTCTGGGCCCTGCCCGCCGACCGGGTGACCGGCCCCGTCGCCGACGCCGTCTACGCCGTCGTCCAGGAAGCCCTGACCAACGTGGAGCAGCACAGCGGCGCCCACACCCTCTCCATCGCCCTCACCACCGGCCGCTCCGGCCTCAAACTCACCATCAGCGACAACGGCATAGGTTTCTCCCCCGGCCGCACCGGCCGCGGCATAGACACCATGAAACGCCGCTTCAGCGAAGTAGGCGGCACCCTGACCGTAAACAGCGTCGTAGGCGAAGGCACCACCGTAACCGGCCACATCTAACCCAGCCGCCACCCTCCGCCGTCCCGCGCCACGAGCTATCCACCCCCTCCACCCCACCCACGGACCCCCACCCACGGACCCCCGCCCCACCCACGGACCCGCCCCGTCCACACGCATCTCCGTCTCCGGCTTTCCGCCACGTGCTTTCGCCACGTGCTTTCGCCACGTGCTTTCGCCACGTGCTTTCGCCAGGTGCTTTCGCCAGGTGCTTTCGCCAGGTGCTTTCGCCACAGACTTCCCGGCGCCGGTACGGCGGGACGTTGTACGGCGAACCCGGCGCCGCCTGACGGCGGACAACCCGGCTGTCCGCGGGCGCCCGGTGAAATGGTCCTTGCGGTGGCGCGCTTCGCGCGAAGGCGCAAGGGCTGCTCTCATACGGGGGACACCCCCGCGCCCCCGGGCCCGCCGGGCTCATGGTCTCTCCCTGTGATGGGGTGTCCCGATGTAGTCGGGCGCCGTACGGCGGCGCCGAGTTCGCCGTACAACGTCCCGCCGCTCCGGCGCCGAAGAGACGGCCCAGGTGGTGGCCGGCGGGGGCGGGTGGCGTCCTGCTGAGTCGCGTCGAACCGATGCTTCCGCGACGCGCCGGGGTCAGGTTCCGCAGGTGGCGCTCAGAGGTTGCTGGGCGTACAGGCGGCCGCAGTGGCGGACTACGACCTGGCGGCCGTTGGGGTCTACGGTGACCAGGAGGATGGGGCGGTCGACGGCGTGGCGGGTGTCGGGGGCGCCGTGGAGTTTGATCAGGCCGCTGGCGCCGTCGACCTCGCCGAGGTTCTCCAGGGCCAGCAGGACGCCGCCACGGTCGACCACGCCGGGCTCGCCGTCCACGGACGCGGAGCCGCCTTGGCCGCCGTACGCGGACTGGGCGGCGCGCATCAGGGTCTCGGCGGCGTCGTAGGCCTGTACGGCGTAGGCGTCGGACGGGAGGTCGGTCCTGGGCAGGTTCTTCATGTCCAGGGAGGTGACCAGGCTCTCCAGCTCCGTGTAGAAGTTGGGGGTGAACTGGCTCGGCACGGCCGTCCACGCGCTCGGCGCCGCCAGGGCCACGTACACCACCCGGACCCGGTTGTTGCGGCCCAGCTGGGGGGCGTTGTCGTTGACGTACTGGGTGATGTCGTCGTTGGCCATCACGGTGAGCTGGTGGCACTGGGACTTGCCGATCGCCTCGATGAACGCCCCGAACTGCCCGGAACGCCCGGCGTAGTACGCCAGGTCGGGCCGCTCGGCGGCCGAGCACACCTCGGCGACCTTCTGCTCCAGTTCCGCCGCGTTCGCGTACCCGACGGTCGTCGCGCCGTCGCCGAACGCCTTGACGAACCGCGCCCCGAGGTCCTTGCCGAACAGGTCGGTGATCATGAGGTCGGTGAAGACCGCCGCCCTTTTCGCGGGCGCGATGGCTTGGCTGGGCGTGCCGAGCCGGGCCCAGCGCGCCGCCGTGACGGCCAGTTCGCTGTTGGGCGGCGCCAGCGGGAAGTACGACGGGATGAACCCGCCGCCCGCCCTCGACCCGAGATCGTCGAACGTCGCGGTGGTGCCGACCACCGGCAGGGCCTTGCGGCTGAGGATCCGCAGCGCGTTCTGCACCTGCTGCCGGCTCTCGCCGAGCCCCACCACGCCGACGATGGTCGGGTCCTCGGTGACCCGCCGCAGCACCGCCCGCGCCACGTCCTCGGCGTACCGGAAGTCGGCGCCGGCGTTGGCGACCAGGACCCGCATCTGGAGCTTGCTGCCGTCGCCGCTGTTCTGGATCAGCTGCCGCTGCCGCACCGCGAGCCCGGCCAGCTCTCCGTGGATGTCGGTGAGCGCGTCCTCGACGCCCGCCTGGTTGGTGAGCTTGCCGAAGTAGACCACCGTCGAGTACGGCTTGCCCGAGTCGACGACGGTGCGGTTGGCGGCGTCGATCGCGGTGAGCACCTTGGCCAGCCGTGGCGTGTAGGCGAAGTCGCCGTACCCCAGGCCGATGCACTCGCCGGTGGGCGCCCGCCAGATGGACGGCGCGCAGTTGGTCGTCGCGGAGGACACCACCCGCACCAGGGAGAGCGCGAGCAGCGCCACCACCGTCAGCAGCGGCAGCAGCGGGTGGGCGAGCAGCGGGCGCCGCCGCCCCCGCACCGGCACGTTGAGCTTCTCCAGCAGCGGGGCGTCCCTGGCCTCCATGTCGACGCGGATCAGCCGGTGGGAGCCGAGCGCCCGGTCCCTGTCCAGCTCGGCGCGCCACTGCTCCCACAGCTCCTCGGTGCGCTCGGGCCGCCCGGCCAGCACCGGCACGCCGCCGACGGACGGCCGGCCGGGGGGCAGCGCCGGGCGGGCGGGCGAGCCGGTGACCACGACCAGCAGCGGGTCGGGCTGGCGCGTCCCGGCCCGCACCTCCTCGATCAGCGTGACCAGGCGGGTGCCGCCGCCGCTCACCAGCAGCACCGGGTAGGAGGTCCGCGCCCAGGCGACCCGGCGCCAGAACTTCCACAGGCTGCGCGCGTACCCCTGCCGCAGGTCGTGCAGGAAGGCGTTCACCAGCAGATGCTCGATGCCCTGCACGGCGAGCAGGGCCTCCTGCCGCTTGCGCTCCTCGGCCGAGTCGCCGTCGTCGGGGCCGGTGATTGGGACGACCGCCCGCGCCGCGGGGTCGGCGGGCGTGGCCCCGAGGCCGGCCTCCAGCGCCGGCAGGGTGAGGGCGCGGCGCCGGGCCTGGATCACCCGCACCGCGAACCTCGTGAACTCGGTGGGCTGGTTGCGGCGCTGCCCCGGCATCAGGTACGGCTGGTGGCAGAACCACTTGTACCGGCGCCGCCCGGCCCAGCTGCGCGACAGCAGCAGCACATGGAGCGCTCCGAAGACGGGGCCGGCCACGATGGCGCAGATGCCGAGCACGGTGGAGAGCTGGTCGGCCGCGGTGGCGCTGAGCACCGCCGTGGCGGCGGCCCACGCGGGCAGCGGCCCCTCGGCGTACGCGCGCACGTTGGCCCAGAAGTTGCGGCGGTCCTGGGGGTTGCCCGCCCGGACCTGCCTGCGCCGCTGCCGTACGGCCCGCTTGACGCCGTCGTGCAGCCGGTCGGGCTCGTCGTCGGAGATCTGCAGGTCCAGCAGCCACAGGACCTGCGCCAGCAGCGGGAAGCGCAGGTGCGCCTCGCCGCGCGGCGCGATGGAGGCCAGGTCGCGGCTGGCCTCGCGTAACCGTGCCATCAGGTCGGCGTACGGCGCGCTCCGTTCCACGGGCGGCGGCGCGGCGGCCTCGGGGTCGGGAGCCGGCCCGAGGTGGGCGAACGGCGTGCCGTCGCACCGTTCCTCCAGCGCCTGTGTCACCGCCGCGGTCGCCGTGTACGGCCCGGTCACCCACAACACCGGCACCGGCACGTCGCCGCTGCGCCAGGTGGGACGGATACGGATCTGGTCGAACACCCGCAGGAACTCGCGCACGCCTTCGTAGGAGCGCCGGTAGCTCTCCTCGGGGTCACCGGGGCGCGGGACCTCCTCGGAGAACGGGGGGGACGGGGGGATCGATTTCACGTGGATCTCCTCCCGAAGCGGGTGACGCTCCGATACCGGCGCTTACCAAGCTAAGGCGTTTCAAAGATCGCGGCGCATGCAGACACGCGGCCATCGATCCAGCCCCAGCTCTGCCTCCCGCCTGCGCCGCGCCCGAAGCCCGGGCGTCAGCTCCGCGTCGTCCAGCCCCCAGAACCCGCACCGCTCGTAGTACGGCGCGTTCCACGGCACCCGCGTGAACGTGATGAGCGTGAGCGCCGGCATCCCCGCGGCCTTGGCGTGGTCGGCCGCGTGCTCGATGAGCGCCCGCCCGAGGCGGCGCCGCGCCGCCGCCGGATGCACCGACACCTGTTCCAGGTGGAGGTTCCCGTCGACCTCCTCCGCGATGAGGTACGCGACCGGCCGGTCGTCCTCGTCCACCGAAACCCAGGCCCGCCCCGCCCGCTGGTACGCCGCCAGCACGGCGATGGCGTACGGCTCGTCGTCGGCGACCGGTCCCATCCCGAACCCCCGGAAGACCTCCCCGGAGGCCCGCTCGATCTCCTGGAGCAGGGGGAGTTCCTCCGCACCGGCCACTCGAATGCTCATCGGGTCATTGTCGTCGCCCCACCTGCTCATGAACAGTGTTTTACCCGGTGGCGTCCCGCCGTCCCACCCGTCCGGCGATCTTGCGGGTGAAGATGAAACACCCCACCTTCAGGTCGTCCAGGAACTGCGACCATCCGGCCGGGCTGGTGACCAGGACGGTCGCCGCCGGGCGCTTGGAATCGCGCACCGCGACCACCCCCGCGAGGTTGCTCGCCACCTCCACGCAGTGCCCTCCCGTGTCCCCGCTGAACTTTGATTTGTGCCAATGCGCCGTACTTAAATCCATTTGTCGGCAAGTTCCTTGATTAATTTGAGCGACAGGGACTGTGGAAGTGCCTCCGCTCGGATGGCGTCGTACCGGGCGGTGAGCAATGCGATCACGCATCGGTCCGTCACCGTCCGCCCCTCGGGTATTGAATCCACATATACCGTATAAGGCGCGCCACGCTGTTCAGCTATAACGAATGCGGCAAGTAATCCCGGCGTCGCTTCCGCCTCAAAAGGGACTATTTGGATGGTCACCTTGGGATGCCGGGAGATTTCCAGAAGATATTCCAATTGCTCGCGCATCACCCGCGGCCCCCCGATCGGCCGCCGCAGCACCCCTTCGTCGATGATGCTGAGGATGGCCGGCGGGTTCTCCTGGCACAGCAGATTCTTGCGCTGCATCCGCCCGTAGACCCGCTCCTCGACCTCCTCGGCCGTGATCCCCGGCGCCCGCTCGAACACCCTGCGCGCGTACGCCTCGGTCTGGAACATGCCCGGCACCAGCAGCGGATCCCAGACCTGCAGCGCCGACGCCCGCCGCTCCTCCAGTGTCCAGTTGCGGAAGTGCTCGGGCACCGGCGGCGGGGGCGGCCATCCTTCCAGGTGAAGAGTGGTGAAGAGGCTTTCCAGCCCGAACGCCCGGTCGCAGCGCCGCGCGAAGTCGTCGCTCGGCGTGCGCTTGAGATTCTCGACCGCGCCGATCAGGCTCCCGGAGAAGCCGATGCGCCGCCCGAGCTGCCCCTGGGTGAGCTTGGCCAGCAGCCGGTGACGTTGCAGCTCGTAGGCGAAGCGGGCGCGCGCGGAGTCCTCTGGGTCGATCTTCGTCATGTGCGGCATGCCCACTCCCGCGTCGTGCGGGGAGGCGGCCGTCGAGTGGCCCGCCCACGCTGGCGTGACTCCCCGATGTGGTCGGACGGCTACCCAACGTAGTGGATCGCGGCGACCGGGCGACGGCGAAACCCACGGTCCTGCCCCGCATCGGGGCCGGTGAATCGTTCCATAAAGTCCCGGGCGGCTTGACTGGGGATTTTCGCCGCCCGTCAACGCGTCGCCGGCGCCGCCGGAGCCGCCACGCCGTCCGGGGTCCGATCTCTCTATAACCAACTCGCATCGGCGCAGGTGGTGACGCCGCTCGCCGCCTTTGCGCAGGCCGGAGGCCGTTCGCACCCGGTGGGAATGATCTCTAAACGGCACCAAATCCGGAGAAATAGGTGACGAGGTGCACTCTTGTCAGTAAAGCTCGCTGGTGAGCCCGGTTCGGGCTCGATACCGCAGACTCAATGGAGGGCTGAGTGTCCGTTTCCCGTCCGAGCACCGGGTTCTCCCCCGACACCGCCACCGCGCTGGGCCAGGCGGACCGGGGAATCCGCAGCCGTATGGGCAACCACCACGCCCTGTTCGACTATTGGCGCTTCGCGATGAGCACCCTCTGCTCGGTGAACGCGTTCTACGTGGGCTTCTACCGCGAGGGCCGGAAAATCGTCTATCCGTACACCTTCGACGACACGCTGCCCACCGAGAAGTACATCTGGCCGGAGGTCTTCCCCTACGGGCCCAAAGGCCAGGCCGCGTGGATTCTCCAGCACCGCCGGCCGTATCTGTTCTCCATGGACGGCGGCCTGCTGCTGCGCAACGGCGTGGCGTTCGGCGACGAGAGGCGCATGTCCGCCGACGCCGTCACCATCCCCATCTTCGACACCCCCGCCCCCGGCTCGGCGGTCATCGGCGTCGCGTCCATCCAGACGTACAAGCCCCACTCCTACACCGACGAGCACGTGAGGGCGTTCGAGTGGACGGCCCACTCGGTGGCCACCGTCCTGTCCCGCGAGCGCGAGGACGACCTGAACCGCGCCGAGCTGGCCGTCCCCGACCTCACGTCCGAGTCCGAGCGCCTGTCCGTCGTCGAGGTCGTCCAGGACGTGTCGGAGTCCCTGCGGGAACTGCACCGGGGCATCTGCCGCATCGAGGAGTCCGTCCCGGTCACCCAGCCCGAGCTGGCCCGCATGGTCACCGCCCTGCGCCAACGCTGTGAGCAGTTCCAGACCGAGACCATGGACATCATCGCCCGCCCCACGGTCCACGCCGAGACGCTGCTCAACTCCCTGTCGTCCAAGGAGCGAGAGATCGCCCTGCTCATCGCCCGCGGCGGCATGACCAACAAGGAGATCGCGGCCCAGGTATTCGTCACCGAGTCCACTATCAAAGGCCACGTCTCCAGAATTCTCCGCAAACTCGGTGTGGAACAACGTTCGGGCATAGCCACCAAGCTCGCCGAATTCACCGAGTAGCCTCCCGCGCGGTGAGGCCTGCTGTGGCCCGCGCTATGTCACCCGGGGTTCATGGGCGTTCATCCCGCGACACAGGTAGTACTTAGTACTGCCCCCCGCCGCCAAAAACCCGCCTAGGACGGCCCAGCTCCGGCCAATCAATCCCTATATCGTCCTATTGTCATAAGGGAGGGATTTGTCGGTACCTGGCGGCTTTCTGGCCGTCACGTCGGACCGACGTGCGAGATGGCCGGGGGGAGGCCGTCCGGGTACGGACGCGAGAAGGAGTCTGGCATGGAAGCCGTTACCATCGCCATCCTCGCGGCAGCGCTGTTCTCCGCAGTGGCATTCGGCCGGATGAACCGGAGGGGGAGCCTCGCACAGGCCCCGGTCTCCGCCGAATTCCCACTGCCCCCGGAAACCGCAGCCGAGATCGCCAGCCAGTCCGCACTAACCACAAGGGAGAAACTCACACGCGACCCAGTCCCCGTAACCCGCACCCAGGCCGGCCTCCACGTGGAGATCGCCTGCCCCGCGGGAGTAATGACCTTCGACATCATCGGCCTCCCAGGAGCCTCCCACTGCCGTGTGACCGCCCGCGCGGGCGACCTCACGCAGATCGGGCTACCTGACATCGGCGGCATCGGCACACCGTCCAGCGACGTCCTCCACCTACGGGTGGGGATGCCGCGGAACGCGGCGAAGCTGATCCGGCGCCGTCATCGGGTGTTCCAGGCGCTGACCGTGGCGTCGTCCCGGAACGCGGCGTATGACGACGTGCCTTGGGCCGCGCACGTGTGACCTGAGCGTTCATCCGGTCCCGGGTACGGGCCTCGTGCTGGTGCCCGGGGCTGTTTTATTTGTCGCTTGGGGCCGGGGTCGGCTCGATAGGCAGTCGTTCCACGGTGTAGCCGTCGAGTTCACCTGGTTCGAACCTGCACGTGCCTGACACCCACCAGAAGCGACCGGCACTGTCTCCGTGCAGGCGATAGCGGTCTGTTCCGTAGATCGCCGCCCACCCCTCGGCTGGTAGGCCGATCAGGATGGTGTCCTTGCAGCGGCTGTTATGTATATCGGTTAGCGCGCCCAGTCGGACAAGTCGTGTGGTGCCATCACCGCTTGCGGTGGTTAGGTGGGTGCCGTCGGGGGAGTAGGCCAGGGCGTTAACCGTGTCGGTGTGGCCGGTGAGGGTGTGGAGCAGGGTGCCGGTGGCCGGGTCCCAGATCCGTGCAGTGCGGTCGTTGCTTGCGGTGGTCAGTTGGGTGCCGTCGCCGGAGTAGGCCAAGGCGAGGACCCAGTCGGTGTGGCCGGTGAGGGTGTGGAGCAGGGTGCCGGTGGCCGGGTCCCAGATCCGTGCGGTGCCATCACCACTTGCGGTGGTCAGTTGGGTGCCGTCGGGGGAGTAGGCCAGGGCGTTAACCGTGCTGTTGTGGCCGGTGAGGGTGTGGAGCAGGGTGCCGGTGGCCGGGTCCCAGATCCGTGCGGTGCCATCACCACTTGCGGTGGCCAGTTGGGTGCCGTCGGGGGAGTAGGCCAGGGCGTTAACCGTGCTGTTGTGGCCGGTGAGGGTGTGGAGCAGGGTGCCGGTGGCCGGCTCCCAGATCCGTGCGGTGCGGTCGTTGCTTGTGGTGGTCAGTTGGGTGCCGTCGGGGGAGTAGGCCAAGGCGAGGACCCAGTCGTTGTGGCCGGTGAGGGTGTGGAGCAGGGTGCCGGTGGCCGGGTCCCAGATCCGTGCGGTGCGGTCGTTGCTTGTGGTGGTCAGTTGGGTGCCGTCGGGGGAGTAGGCCAGGGCGCGGACCGTGCTGTTGTGGCCGGTGAGGGTGTGGAGCAGGGTGCCGGTGGCCGGGTCCCAGATCCGTGCGGTGCGGTCGTTGTTTGTGGTGGTCAGTTGGGTGCCGTCGGGGGAGTAGGCCAGGGCGCGGATCGTGCTGTTGTGGCCGGTGAGGGTGTGGAGCAGGGTGCCGGTGGCCGGGTCCCAGATCCGTGCGGTGCGGTCGTTGTTTGTGGTGGTCAGTTGGGTGCCGTCGGGGGAGTAGGTCAGGGCGTTAACCGTGTCGGTGTGGCCGGTGAGGGTGTGGAGCAGGGTGCCGGTGGCCGGGTCCCAGATCCGTGCGGTGCTGTCGTCGCTTGCGGTGGTCAGTTGGGTGCCGTCGGGGGAGAAGGTCAGGGCGCGGATCGTGCCGGTGTGGCCGGTGAGGGTGTGGAGCAGGGTGCCGGTGGCCGGGTCCCAGATCCGTGCGGTGCCATCACCACTTGCGGTGGCCAGTTGGGTGCCGTCGGGGGAGAAGGTCAGGGCGCGGATCGTGCTGTTGTGGCCGGTGAGGGTGTGGAGCAGGGTGCCGGTGGCCGGGTCCCAGATCCGTGCGGTGCCATCACCACTTGCGGTGGCCAGTTGGGTGCCGTCGGGGGAGAAGGTCAGGGCGTTAACCGTGTCGGTGTGGCCGGTGAGGGTGTGGAGCAGGGTGCCGGTGGCCGGGTCCCAGATCCGTGCGGTGCTGTCGTCGCTTGCGGTGGTCAGTTGGGTGCCGTCGGGGGAGTAGGTCAGGGCGTTAACCGTGTCGGTGTGGCCGGTGAGGGTGTGGAGCAGGGTGCCGGTGGCCGGGTCCCAGATCCGTGCGGTGCTGTCGTCGCTTGCGGTGGTCAGTTGGGTGCCGTCGGGGGAGTAGGCCAGGGCGCGGACCCAGTTGGTGTGGCCGGTGAGGGTGTGGAGCAGGGTGCCGGTGGCCGGGTCCCAGATCCGTGCGGTGCTGTCGTCGCTTGCGGTGGTCAGTTGGGTGCCGTCGGGGGAGTAGGTCAGGGCGTTAACCGTGTCGGTGTGGCCGGTGAGGGTGTGGAGCAGGGTGCCGGTGGCCGGGTCCCAGATCCGTGCGGTGCTGTCGTCGCTTGCGGTGGTCAGTTGGGTGCCGTCGGGGGAGTAGGCCAGGGCGCGGACCCGGTTGGTGTGGCCGGTGAGGGTGTGGAGCAGGGTGCCGGTGGCCGGGTCCAGGAGCTGGGGATAGTTGCCGCTGGCAACGGCGATTTGATTCTGCAGAGGATGCCAGGCGACCTCCCAATAGGCACTGGCGCCCGGCTGGATTTGGAGGCGTGGTCTCGGGTCTGGCAGCGCGGTGCCCCAGCCGGTTGTCGCAGAGGGGGCCGTGGTCTGGGCGGCGGTGAGTTTGGCTCGATGCCAGGTAGTACCGGCGAGCGTGCAATCTCGTAGATCGGCGCCGATCAGGGAGGCGCCGGTGAGGTCGGCGCCGGTGAGGTCGGCGCCGGTGAGTTTCGCGCTAATGAGGTTCGCGCCGGCGAGCCGGGCGTTCGACAGGTTGGCATTGGTCAGTATGACCTCGGCCAGACGTGCGCCGGTGAGATCCGCGCCGCGGAAGTCCGCTCCGGCCAGGTTCTCCTTGGGGGCGAACACCTCGCCGCGAAGGTTTTCCCCCGCATAGTTCAGCAGGCGGGTGTCGAGGGCGAGTCCATGCTTTTGGAAGTCACGCAGCAGCGCGCGGGCGTTCCGCTTGCGCCAGTCGCTCATTCCTCCCCCAGGCCGTCCTCGGTGGTGGTGTCGGACCCCCCTGGATCGCCGACACGGGCGACCCAGGCGGCGGCGAGGCCGGGCTCGATGTCGCGCAGGAAACGGATGGTCAAGCCCGTGAGCTCCGCCTCCCCGAGTACCTCGTCGCCGCTTCCGGCACGGAGCAGTACGGCCAGGCGGCTGGCGAGGAGGTACTCCCAGACCGATTGGTGGGCGAACTTCCACTGCCGGTCGTCCACTCGGAGCAGTGTCCGGCTGCCGGCGATCTGGGCGGCCTGGTCGACGGTCAACCTGAGCCGAGGGAGGTCGATGACGTCTCGGGCGGCCTGCTGAAGCGCGGCCTCGGTGACGTCCCGTTCCCCTGCCCGCCAGATCCGCAGGGCGATCTCCTCAAGCAGTTCCCTGCGCTTCTGGGGAGAGATGTTGCTGTCGCTCAGGGGATCGATCCGCAGCGCCTCTTCACCGAGCCAGCGGGTGACCAGCCGGTTGTAGAGGTCAGCGGCTGTCACCATCCCCTGTCCGGCGGCAGACCTGATCTCCGTCAGGCTCAGATCCTCCACGATGAAGGACAACATCCGGGGAGTTCTGGCGAGTTCCGGGAGGTTGTCCACGGCACCGAGCGCGGCCATCCAGTCGTAGGCCGATGTGCTCGGATTCGGATCATTCCTCAGGTCGAAGTACCGGATGAGGAAGGCTCGCTGCTGTTCCTCGTCGAAGGCTTCCAGCAGGTAGACCTGGCCATGGTGGATCGTCCGGAGGCTGTCGAAGAGCTTGCTCGTGACCTGCTCGGTGCTGCGGAAGTGGCTCGGGCGGGTGGTGAGGAGGATCTTCGCGCGGCCATTCATGGCGTCCAGGAACGTGCGGAGCTGGGCGGCGGCGCTGTCGTAGCCGACCCGGACCGCGAACTCGTCGTAGCCGTCGATCAGCAGGGCCAGGGTGCCGGCTTCCAGGCTGTGCCGGAAATGTCGGAGGCGGAAGGTCGATCCGCTGGGGATCAACACGGCCGACACCATCTCGTCGAGGGTGTGGCGTTTGTCGCGGTCTCGAAGGTAGATCACGATTGGAGTGATGCCGAGCCGGTCATTCGCCAGCATCTGGTGCGCGAGTCGCCGGACCAGGAAGGACTTGCCGTACCCCGCGTCACCGAGGATCAGCACGAATCGGGCTTCCTCTTCCAGAAGCTCCATGAACACCTTGGCGAAGAGGTCGTCGTGGATCTCGGACTGAGTACCGCCCCACCTGTCGATGTCGCGGTAGCGCTGCGATTGGTAGAGCCGTTGCGGATACAACCGGTCCGTGGCCAGTTCACGCTGGAGCCACGCTCTGTACGCGCTCGCGTCGAGCAGATCGTTGTACTCGGTCCACGTCTTGACGCGGATCCCCTTCCGCAGCGCCTCGCCGCGTAGTGTGGGCTCGTCAGGGCCGCGATGGACCAGAATGAACTCGACGTTGCGGGGGCGCACCGGATCGAAGACCCGCTGGTCGAAGTCATCGAGGGTCGCGAAGTCCAGGCAGCCGTCCACGATGCCGATGTAGCACCAGGGTCTCCCGGGGCAACTGGTGATCAGATAGTGCAGTGGTGGATCTCCGAGCGTGCGCCGCTCGATCCACGCCTCGTCGCCGAGGTCTCGTCTTGTCGTCTGCTCGACCTGTACGGCGAACTCCCGAGACTGATCTGCCTTCTCCCTGAGCACATCCAGCCGGGCTTTGTCTTCACCTTGATGGGTGCTCGTGCGCCAGCTTTGGATCGGATACCCGATCGTCACCTTCGTCCGGCGTCCTTCGGGATCCGCTCGGACATCGGGCATCCACTCCCGTTTGCCGTCCCACTGCCGCGCCCAGCGAGTGACGGCCTGCGCCTGGACATGAAGGATCTGGTACTGGTTCGGAGTCTCTCCAGGACGCCAGTCCTCGGTGATGGCGGCGGATCCGGTCGCCAGCACCAGAGTGCCGTTCGGTAGGCGATCTTCCTTTCCCTCATGGGTGTGGCCGTGCAGGAGGAGGTCGACCTTTCCGTGCAGGATGGCGCTGAGGGCGTCCTCGTCCCGGAGGTTCTCGTTGTCGGCGACGGCCTTGCGGCGCGCGTTGTGGTGCAGCACGCCGATGCGCAGATCCCCGTCCAGCCTGCCGAGTTCGCCCGCGAACCAGCGGAGCTGCTGGTCTCCGCACCAGCCATAGTGGTCCTCGGCCCGGTGACTCTCCATGATCGTCGAGTTCATCGCCGCCACCGCGACCCTGAGGTCGTGGAACCGGTGCAGCCGGTATGGCCGCTCCTCGGTGAAGTCGGTCGGGCCGTGCAGTTCGGCCGCGAACTGCTGGTAGTTCGCCCACTTCTTGGCATAGGGCACTGCGGGCGGCATGTCGAGCGCTTCGCATTCGGCGAAGTAGACCTTGCTCCACGGCCAGCTCACGTCATGGTTGCCCGGGACGACCACCACACGCTCGCGGCCCAGCCCCGTCACCGTACAGATCTCGTCGATGAAGGCCAGTGCTTCACGGAACTCGTCCGGCCTTGCCCGCTCGGTGATGTCCCCCGAGAGGATCATGAGATCCGGCTTCGGCGCCTGCTCCTTGGAGTTCAGCCGTTCCAGGTCCCGAATGATATTCCGGGCCAGCGAATCCTCTGCCCCGAAACGGTGATACTGCCCGAATTGCGTATCCGAGACATGAAGGATTGTCACGCTTGGGGGGATATTTCCCGTTGGCACCGTTTTGCGTCCCACCTGACCGGCCGGTATTCCATCGAGAGGCTACTGTGATGGCCATACTCGCATAAGGAGGGAAACGGGTGTCTGGTGTTCCCGCCGAAGAGGCGTCACCTGCTCCTGACCCTCGGCCGAGACGTCGATGGGGTAGAGGGGATCTTCCGCCGTTGCCTCGGCCCGGAACAGGGGCGCAGGAGTGGGCAGATCCGTTGCGGGCGTTGGAGGAGCTGAGGGAGTGGGCTGAGGGGCGGGCGTTGGAGTTGATTGACTGGTATGCGCGGGATAAGCGGATACGGAGGGTTGCTTCGCGGGGGTTGCGGGCTGGGGCTGTGGTGCTGGCGGTGGCGGGGGGTGTGGCGCCGTTGGTTCTGCATGAGGGGGCGGGGGCGAACCTTGGGTATGTGTTTCTTGCTATGGCGGCGGGGTGTGTGGCGTTTGATCACTTCTTTGGGATCTCTTCGGGGTGGATGCGGGACATTGCGGCGCTGATGTCGTTGCGGGGGCGGCTTACGCGGTTTCATCTGGACTGGGCCGCTTGGCAGGCGGACCCGTCCGCTCCGGAGAGGACGGCTAAGGGGTTGGCGCTTATCGATCGGCTGGTTTCGGACATCGTGCGGGTGTCGGAGAGTGAGACGGCGCAGTGGATCGCGGAATTCAATACCTCTGTCGCTTCGCTTCGGCAGCAGTCGACGCCTGCGGTGACGTCTACCTCTGATCTGATGACCTGGAGTCATAAGGGGGATCTGTCCACCTGATGGGGTGGGTTCATGGTGGGGGAGTGGGCAATTCGCACCAGACTACTTTTCCGCCGCTTGGGGGGCGGCGGATTCCCCATTGGGTGGTCAGGGCTTTGACGATGTGGAGGCCTCGGCCGTTCTCGTCGTCGGTTCTCGTGGGGGTGAGGATGGGGTTGCCGGGGTTGCCGTCCCAGACTTCGATGACGAGGCCGGTGTTGCTGCGGAACAGGCCCAGGTGGATGACGTCCAGGCGGGGGTGGGGCTCGTCGGGGGTCGGGCGGGGGTGCGGGATGGCGGCGGCGCGGGTGGCGTTGGTGACCAGTTCGGAGACAATCAGTTGGGCGTCGTCGGAGTGGGCGGTCAGGTGCCACTCGGTGAGGGTTTGGCGAACGTGCCGCCGGGCTGCGCCGGCGGCCGTTGGCAAAACGGGCAATTGCCACCACATTAAATCAATTACTGCCCGCACAGTGTTTCCCTTCGACGTTTTGCCGATCCTCCGGACCGGTGGGTATTCAGCGTCGTAAGCTGCGGGGGAAGGCGTCGTCAGTACCCGCGAAATGTGAGCGCGGAGTTCCCCCCGTGAGCGTCTGTGAGGAAGCGTGAGTGTTAATCGAATGACCTCGCTTGAATTCTTCGCGCGGGAACTGCGGCGGGCGCGGGAGGCCGCCGGGATGAGTCAGGCGCAGCTCGCCACGGCGATCGTCGGCTACTCTCCCTCGTTCGTCGCGATGGTCGAGACCGCTCGCAGGGTTCCCAAACCGGACTTCGCTCAGCGGTGCGATCAACTCCTGTCCACGGGCGGCATCCTCACCCGTCTGGCGGAAGATCTGGTCTGCCGGAACATGCCTCCGGAGTGGGTGGGGAAGTGGTTGTCGATCGAGGGTGACGCGACGTCGTTGCTGTCGTATCAGCCGCTGGTGGTGCCGGGATTGCTGCAGACTGAGGCGTACGCACGGGAAGTCATCGCGACCTCGGGCAGGGAGTTCGATGTCGAAGAGCAGGTAGAGGCGCGTCTGGAACGGCGCGGTATTTTGTCCCGAGCTAACCCGCCGATGCTGGTTGCTGTCATGGATGAAGACGTACTGCGCCGTCCCGTCGGCGGTCCGGACGTTATGCGCGAACAGGTCCTTTATCTACTCGAAATGGCAGAGCGGCCAAGGGTTCTGATCCAGATTGTGCCTTTTGAAGCAGGTGCTTACGCTGGACTCGCCGGTCCGTTCGTCATCGCCAAATCGGACGACAAGGACGTCGTCTATGTGGACAGCGCGCTCAGCGGGGACGTCGTACAGCGTTCCGACGACGTCGTCACACTGAGACGCCTGTGGGAGGCGTTGCGGGCCGAGGCGCTGCCCATAAGGAATTCGATCGACCTGATGGCGAAGGTGGCCGAGACATGGACGTAAGCGGGATGCGTTGGCGCAAGTCCTCCTACAGCAGCGGCAACGGCGGGGACTGCGTGGAGGTCGCGGCCTCGGCGGGAGTCGTGGCCATCCGAGACACGAAGGACTGGGCCCGGGGCATGCTGCGGGTTCCGGCGAGTGAGTGGCACCGTTTCCTCGGGACCCTGGAGCAGGGTGACCTCGACAACTGATCCCAATCCGGAGGGGATCCTCGCATGGACGTGATCGGCGTCTGGCGGAAGTCGTCCTACAGCAGCGGCAACGGTGGCAACTGCGTCGAGGTGGCGGGAGGGGCCAGGGGCGTCGCGGTGCGGGATACCAAGGAACGTACTCGGGGCATGTTGTGGGTGTCCCCGAGTGGGTGGCGCGGCTTTCTGGCCGCGGTCAAGGTTGGTGAGTTCGACCGGTAGTGCGTGGTGGCGCTCGCCCGTCTGGTCGTCGTAGCGATCGCTCGACTCGGCCGCGTGATGTGTCACCTCGCGCGGGTGACGGCTCAGGGCAGCCCTATGCCCCTCCGGTGTCCGCGCTTTGTTCGAGAGTGGCGAGGAAGCTCTCGGCCGTGTCTTGGACGCGGGCTTGGTCGCCGGTGGCGAGCAGGTCGAGCAGTAGGCCGCGGATTGTCGCGATCACGAGTGTGGCTGTGCGGGTCGCCGTCGCCGGGTCGGTGTTCGGGCCTTGTGCGTCGACTAGGGCACTCATCCAGTCGGCCACGACGTGGTCCAGGAAATCCGTGAACTGGTGTGGCGCCTGGAGGGCGCGTCCGTAGACGGCGAAGAACAGCCTGAACTCCGGCCACTGTCGCGGGTCGGAGGTTCGCGTCCAGACGGCGCGCGCCGCCGTTGCCAGGTCGGGCTGCTCGCCGGCCGTGTCGCTGGTGGCCACGAACATGCGCTCGCGCAGGCGGCCGAGGATGGTCTCCAGCATCTGCTCCTTGGTGCCGAAGTGATGCACCAACGTCGTGGCCGAAACGCCGAGGGCGGCGGCGACGGGGCGCCACGACAGTTCGGAGAACCCGTGCTCGACGGTGTAGTCGACCACGGCGTCGAGCAACTCGGCCCGCCGTTGATGGTCCACGGGCCGCCCCGCCATCACTGCCTCCGGCTGTTGGTCTCGGCTTGACTTTTCTAGTACGACTGTACAAAGAATGGTGACTGGCTTCAAGGGTCGCCTGCCGCGGATCCGCCCGGCAGGCGTCCACGTCCTGGAAGGTTCCCATGCGCGTTTTCGTCACCGGAGCGTCGGGCTGGATCGGCCGCGGGCTCGTTCCCGAGTTGATCGCCGCCGGTCACACGGTCATCGGGCTCGCCCGCTTCGATGCTTCGGCCCAGGCCCTGCGAGGGGCGGGGGCCGAGGTCCGGTCGGGATCACTCGACGACCTCGACATCCTGCGCGACGCCGCCGCGTCGTCCGACGGGGTCATCCACCTCGCGTTCAAGCACGACATCGCCTTCGCCGGCGACTACGCCGGTGCCACGGACGCCGATCGTGCGGCGATCGAGGCTTTCGGCGAGGCCCTTACCGGCACCGGCAAGCCCTTCGTCATCGCCTCCGGCATCCTCGGCGTGCTCGGACTCCCGCCTGGAGCCGTCGCCACCGAACGCGACGGGCTGGCGGATGCCGGGGATCTCGAGGGTCCGATCGGTGGCGCCAACGGGCGGATGGGCAACGCCCGCCACACTCTCGCGCTCGCCGGCCACGGGGTCCGCTCCTCGGTCGTGCGTCTTCCGCCGGCCACACATGGCGAGGGCGACAACGGGTTCATCCCGACCGCGGTCGGCTTCGCGCGCGAGAAAGGGGCCGCGGCCTACGTCGGCGACGGCGCCAACCGCTGGCCGTCCGTCCATCGGGACGACGCCGCGCGCCTGTTCCGCCTCGCGTTCGAGTCCGCGCCGGCCGGGTCGGTGCTGCACGCGGTCGGCGACGAGGGCGTGCCGATCCGCGAGGTCGCCGAGGTCTTCGCCTCCCACCTTGGCGTTCCCGCCGTCTCCGTCACCCCCGAGCGGGCCGGAGAGTACGTCGGCTGGCTCGGCGGCTTCTGGGGGGTCGACGGTCCCGCCTCGGCACAGATCACTCGCGACCTGCTCGGGTGGCAGCCGACCCGTCCGGGCTTGATCGCCGACCTGAAGGAGGGCCACTACTTCGCCTGAGCACGTCCGGGTGCCACTTCTCCGCCTTGCCGCCACCAGCCTTGCCCCGCGCGTTGACCCACGGACGTCGGCGGGGCTGGTCAGGCGGCTCTGATCAACGGCTTCGCCGTACGTGGATCCAGCCGTGTCGGCGCCGGAATACCTTCCCGTGGGTGGTGCTGGTGGTGCAGGTGGTGCAGGTCTTCGCGTGATCCTGGTGCAGGTGGTGTACGTGGTGCAGTGGGACGTGATGAGCCCGGCAGGGCCGGGGGGTGGGGGTACCCCTCGCATGCGAGCAGCCCTTGCGGCTTTCGCGTCGAGCGCGCCCTTGGCAAGGACCGTTTCACCGCGTGGCCACGCGCATCGGGTTGTCCGCCGTAGAGCGGCGCCGATTTCGCCGTTCCTCGTCCCGCCGTCGCGGCGCCGGAAAGAGAACGTCCTGAACGGACGGGGCTCGGGTCGGTGGGGGTGGCGGGCAGTGGGGCCTGGCGACCTGTGGCGGGTTTCCCGCCGTACGGCGGCGCCGGATTCGCCGACCTACGTCTTGCCGCTTCGGCGCCAGATAGGTGAGGTCTTGATGGCGGGGGGATCGCGCGGGGCCGTGGGGGGTGGACCGGCGGGGCGCCGTACGGCGGCGCCGCCGAGGTGCCGTCGGGTTTGTCTTACCGGCGCCGGGTCGGCGGGAGGGTGGACGGCGAACACGGCGCCGTCGTGCGGTGGACAACCCGGCGTGGGCGCGGCGCCGATGAAATGGTCCTCGCGCAGGCCGCGCTCCGCGAAGGACGCAAGGGCTGTGCCTGTGCGGGAGACACCCCCGCGCCCCCGGCCCTGCCGGGCTCATGTGCTCCACCACGACGCGTTTCGCCGGGCCGGTGTCCCGCCGTACAACGGCGCCGAATTCGCCGTACCACCCCCCGCCGACCCGGTGCCATCTACGGGACAGGTAGGGACGCAGTCCACCGAGGCGGGGCCTGGGGCGCCTGCGTTCGCGGGGTGACGTGCACATGCGGTGATCGATGGCCCAAGAATCGGGTGGGCAACTGTCGACACGGGGGAAAACGACAAACGGGTGGGCCCATCTACTCCAACCGAAGACGGGTTTGAGCTCGTCGATCCCCTTGACGTCGACTATTCCCCGTTCGGCAACTTATGGCGGGTTGCTCGCCGTACGACGGCGCCGAGTTCGCCGTACGTGGGTCTCGCCGTCGCGGCGCCGTTGATATAGGCAGTTGGGCGCGGCGGCGACCGGGGGCGGTGCGACCGGGCGGCGCGGACCGGCGCGGACCGGCGCGGACCGGGGCGGTGTGGCTGGGTGGTGCGAGGGTGGTGTGGATCGGGCTGCGATGACGTTATGAGGGGGTGAGTGGGGAGGACTCGCGGGCGTCTAGGAGTTCGTCCCAGTGTTGCTCGGTCCAGGCGCAGGCGGCGTTCATTGGTTCTAGCAGGCTGCGGCCGAGGGGGGTGAGGGCGTACTCGACTCTTTGGGCGGGGTGGACGGTGCGTTCTACCAGGCCGTCGCGGGTGAGAGTGCGTAGGGAGCGGGTGAGGACCTTCGCGGTGATGCCGTGGAGGGGGATTCGGAGTTCTGAGAAGCGGCGGGGGCCTTGTTCCAGGCAACGGATGATCATTCCCGACCATTTGTCGCCGAAGCGGATGGGGGCGAGGTCGGACGGGCAGACCGGGTCGAACATGTCCGGATCCAGGGGCTCTGGCACGGGTCCACGGTAGCCGGGTATCCCGGTGGTAACCAGCTGTCCGGCTAGCCTCCCGGGCAGTGGCCGGTGATCAGGAAGGACCCCGGCCCTGGACGGCAGGGGTTCGGATGAGCGAGATCGTTGTCTTCGGCGCGGGGGGCAGGGCGGGGCGGGCGGCCGTGCACGAGGCGCGGCGGCGGGGGCACCAGGTCACCGCGGTGGTGCGGGACCCGGGCAAGTACGGGGATCTGGCGGCGGACGGGGTGCGGGTCGCCGCCGGGGACGTCACGGACGCGGGCGGGGTCGCGAGGCTCGCCGAGGGGCACGACGCCGCGATCAGCGCCGTCTACGACTGGGGCGTCGAGGCCGGCGTCTTCTTCCCCGGCGCCGCACGCGCTCTGGCCGCCGGGCTGGCGAAGGCCGGGGTGAACCGGTTGGTGGTGGTCGGACTGGCGTCGGTGCTGGAGGACGCGTCGGGGGTGCCGCTCATGGACACGCCCGGCTACCCGCAGGAGTACCGGTCGTTCTACCTCGGGCACGCGGCCGGGACCGAGGTGCTGCGTGGCGCCGCCACCGGGCTCGACTGGCTGGTGGTCAGCCCGGCCGGTGACTTCGACCACGGCGGCTCCCGCACGGGCCGATACCGTACGGCCCCGGCCGACGCGGCCAGTCGCGTCTCCTATGCCGACTTCGCGATCGCGCTGCTCGACGAGATCGACTTTCCCGGCCACCATCGGGTGCATCTCGGCGTGGAGGAGGGCTGATGGAGGAGGAGATCGTCGACAGCCCGGACCAGTGGGTGGCGCAGCACATCCGCCGGTTCGTGGAGACGGGTGGTCAGGCCCGGCCGGGCATGAACGACCTGCTGCTGACGACGCGCGGCCGCAGGACGGGCAAGCTCCGCCGCACCGCACTCCTCTACGCGCGCGACGGCGACCGCTACATCCTCGCGGCGTCCGACTCCGGCGCGGACCGGCATCCCGCGTGGTACCTCAACCTGGTCGCGGAGCCCGGCGCCGTGGTGCAGGTCGGCGCGGAGACGTTCGCCGTGGTCACGCGGACCGCCACGGCTGAGGAGAAACCCCGGCTGTGGCGGCTGATGGTCGACATGATGCCGGCCTACCAGGAG
Organism: Sphaerisporangium aureirubrum; assembly: GCF_042658925.1. NCBI lineage: Bacteria > Bacillati > Actinomycetota > Actinomycetes > Streptosporangiales > Streptosporangiaceae > Sphaerisporangium > Sphaerisporangium aureirubrum. The sequence continues at coordinate 12,587 of NZ_JBHSRF010000053.1, read as the reverse complement.
TACCAGGAGACCACCGGCCGGGACATCCCCGTGGTGATCGCCGAGCGCGCGGTCTGACGGCCTGTCACGACGATCCTCCCCGCGCTCAGGCCGAGCTGTTCACCGTGGACGGTGAGCAGATCCGCACCGGGATGGGCGCCTACTACGAACGGCGTCCGGCACGTGGAGACCGCATGGTGAACGTTGCGGAAAGCCGATACGTGCTGCACTCCACCACCGACCCCGACGTCTTCATCGCCGAGATCGACACCGCCCTCAGCGGCAGCGCGGGGGACACGACCATGTCCCTGTTGCAGATCTTCCGCCTCCGCGACGGCGAGATCGCTCTGCTGCGGGACTACTTCGCGCCGGAGGAGGTGGACCGAGCGGAGCCGACATACGAGCGGTGCCTGCGCCTCGGTGTGATCGTCGTCGCTAACCCCTTGTCTCGTTCGCTTGTTTGCTGCAGTCACGCGGGGTCAGGTTGAAGCAGACGGTGATCCTGATGCGGTTGATGCCGCCGACCAGGTCCGGATCCCCGATGGGAAAATCGAATGGCACAGTCCTGCCGTTGATGTATCCGTCGTCATCGGCGGTCCTGGTCTGAGAATCGACCTTGACGTTGCTCGCGGTGAACGCCTCGAAGATGGCTGTCGTGCTTCCCTCGCCGCGGTCGAAAACAACTCCGTGGATCTGCGCACTACGATTCAGCCACCTGATCGTACCCTCGGTGTAACCGCCTTCGCACGCCGGCTCGTAGCCGCCGCAGACAAAGAAGTCGTCGACCTCCGGTGCGGCTGCCGCGGGATTCGCGGGAACGGTCGCAGCGGCCATCCCGAGGCCGATGCCCGCTAAGATCGCGCCGAGCTTCCTGCCGATGTGTGTCATCTTTCCTCCATCTGGAACAGGTGCGTTCGCCAAACGCAGGGATCAATAAAGGGGCGGCTGATCTGGCCGGAATGACGTTTCCGGGCAAAATCAAGTGCTACGGATGACGATGCCATTTATTCGATCCATGGCTGTTGTCTTTCCGTGCCGTCCACTTGACGATGCGTGCGAGAAAGCCGTAGTGGTCAGCCCGGGATCGGGTGAGCGCGCAGTGCGCGGATGGACCAGTCGAGGGCCAGGGTGAGGCTGTCCGGTGGGAGCCAGTCGTTGATGACGGCGAGGAGCCGGAAGTACCGCTCGCGGCGGGGGTCGTTCGCGGTCTCCAGGTGGGTGAGCAGGCGGCGCCGGAGGGCGGGGCCGTCCTCGGTGCCGCAGGTGCGCGCGTGTTCGGCGGTGAACGCGGCGACGACCGGGGCCGCCTCGGGGGAGGCGGGGTCGACGCCGGCGCTCAGGGCCGGAGTGACCTCGTCGAGGACCGCGGCGACGGTGGGGCGGCGGATGGCGGGAGCGGAGGACCGGACGCGTGCCGCGGCGACGGCGCAGGGCACGGCGGGGATGTCCTCCCGGGGGATGCCGTGGACGTCCTCGCGGGGGACGGCGACGAAGTCCTCGCGGGGGACGGGGGGCCGGAAGTGGTCGGCGAGGTGGCGCATGGTGGTGCGGAAGCCGGGGTCCTGGGAGAGTTGCGCCAGTTCGACCCACGCGTCGAGCTGCGCGGAGGTGGGGTCGGCGGGGAGTTCGGGGGTCATCGTACGCCGGATGCCCTCGAACTCGCGGCGGGGGGTGAAGGCGGCGTCGAGGAAGGCGGCGATCAGGTCGCGGCGTTCCTGCTCGGAGAGCCGGGCGAGTCTGTGCATGAGATCCATCTCCTCGGGGCCGGCCTCGCGCCTGGCGACCGCCGTGAGCACCGCGTGCTGCAGCCGGAGCAGGCGGATCTGGACCGCCAGGGCCTCGGCGTGGGTCGCGGCGACCTCGGGGAGGGTGAGCTCCTGGTTCACGACCCCGCGGATCGCGGGGAGGCCGAGGCCGAGGGCGCGCAGGGTGCGGACGAGGTCCAGGCGGGCCGCGGCGGCGCGGTCGTACAGGCGGTAGCCGGCGGGGGTGCGGGTGGTGGGCGGCACGATCCCGCGGTCGGAGTAGAACCGGATGACCTTGACCGGCAGGCCTGTGCGCCGGGCCAGGTCGCCGATCGAGTAGAGCGTGTCGCCGTCCATGCCGCTCAGCCTGACGTCTCCTCCTGGAGGAGACTCAAGGGAGGGTGAGGATCTCGCTGCCGGAGTCGGTGACGACGATGGTGTGCTCGAACTGGGCGGTGCGCTTGCGGTCGCGGGTGACGGCCGTCCAGCCGTCGGGCCACAGGTCGTACTCGATGGTGCCGAGGGTGAGCATGGGCTCGATGGTGAAGGTCATGCCGGGGACCAGGGTGACGGTCAGGGTCGGGTCGTCGTAGTGGGGGACGATCAGGCCCGAGTGGAACGACGTGGAGATGCCGTGGCCGGTGAAGTCGCGGACCACGCCGTAGCCGAAGCGCTTGGCGTACGCGGAGATGACGCGGCCGACGATGTTGAGCTGGCGGCCGGGGGCGACGGCCTTGATGGCGCGCATCATGGCCTCGCGGGTGCGCTCCACCAGCAGGCGGGACTCCTCGTCGACCTCGCCCACGAGGTACGTGGCGTCGGTGTCGCCGTGCACGCCGCCGATGTACCCGGTGATGTCGATGTTGACGATGTCGCCGTCCCGCAGCACGGTGTCGTCGGGGATGCCGTGGCAGATGACCTCGTTGATCGAGCTGCACAGGGACTTGGGGTAGCCGCGGTACCCGAGGGTGGAGGGGTAGGCGCCGTGGTCGCAGAGGAACTCGTGGCCGATGCGGTCGAGCTCGTCGGTGGTGACGCCGGGGGCCACGTGCTTGCCGACCTCTTCCAGCGCCTGGGCGGCGATGCGCCCGGCCACGCGCATGAGCTCGATCGTCTCGGGAGTCTGGACATCGGGGCCGCCCTTGCGGGGCTCCTTGCGGCCGACGTACTCCGGGCGCTCGATGTGGGCCGGGACCTTGCGGGTGGGCGAGAGCCGTCCGGGCCGGAGCGATGTCGTCATGGAGCCAAGTCTAGTTCCGCCCCGGCAGGGCAAGATGTGGCAGAGACCGAGCGTGGCGGACGTTCCGGGTGAGACGCCTCACGGCCACCCGGTGAGGAGGGCGACATGACCGGTGAGCAGTGGTGGTTCTGCCTGAAGCACATGGCGGTGGAGCCGGACAAGGGTTGCCCCAACAAGGACCGCCTGGGGCCGTATCCGACCCGGGAGCAGGCCGCCGCGGCCCTGGAGACCGCCGCCGCCCGCAACAAGTCCTGGCGGGAGGCCGACAAGGAGTGGGACGACGACTGACCGCCTCGGCGCGTGTCGCCGGCGAGCCGGAGGACCACGGCGCGCCGGCGCCGTCGTTCAGTAGCGGAAGTAGCCGAGGAAGTCTTTCCGCTTGATGCGATCGACGCGCACCTTGGCGCCGGTCTCCGGCGCGTTCATCATCCTCCCCTGACCGAGGTAGACACCGACGTGCCGGGTCTTCTTGATCTTCCCGAAGTAGACCAGGTCGCCCGGGCGAGGCGTGCGCACCCGGCGCATCCGCTTCAGGTGGTCGTCGGTGTTGCCCGGTCCGAGCACGTCGGTGCCGTGCGCGAGCGCGTAGACCCAGCGGGTGAACCCCGAGCAGTCCAGCCCGCGGGTCTTCGCCGCCGGGCACGGCTTGATCTTCCCGTGGTACCCCAGGCAGGTCCCCTTGGACGGTCCCGGTTTGTCGGCGTGCCCGCCGCCCCACGAGTAGACGATCCCCTTCGTCTGCAGCCGGTAGGCGATCCGCACGATCTCCGGGTTGGCGTAGTGCCACAGGGGCATCGAGGCGGACGAGACGACGAGGATGAGCACAACGGCCAGGGCCGCGCGTCTGATCCTCCCCGAGATCCTCATAACAGGATTTATCCTGCAATATTCTGACGAAGATCACGCTCGGGGAGAAATGTCCGCCGAGCGTCCTAGGATGCGGCCATGATCGCTGAACTGGAATGCGTGGTCCTGGACTGCCCCGATCCTCTGGGGCTCGCCGGGTTCTACCGGTCGCTGCTCGGCGGGGTCGTCAACAAGCCGGACCGGCGGTGGTCCGTCGACGAGGACTGGGCGACGCTGCACCTGCCGTCCGGGAACGTCTTCGCGTTCCAGCGGGTCGAGGACTACCGGCCGCCGAAGTGGCCGGACCCGGCGCACCCGCAGCAGTTCCACCTGGACTTCGGGGTCCCGGACCTGGAGAAGGCGCACGAGGTGGTGCTGGCGGGCGGCGCGACGGTGCTGGACCCGGCCGAGGGACGCAGATGGCGCGTCTACGCGGACCCGGCGGGGCACCCGTTCTGCCTGCTCCGCCATCTGTGACGTCCCTTGATGACCCCGGGGCGGTGACCGTCAGTCCGTGACGCGCGGGCCGGTGATGCGCTCGGCCAGGCGGGCCAGGCGCTCCAGCAGTTTGGTGCGGGAGCGGGAGGTGTCGCCCGCGGCGGCGCTCACCAGGTGCTGGGCGGCGTCGAAGGTGAACAGGTCGTCCTTGGGGGGCACGGCCAGCGCGTCGTGGGCGAGGTACTCCAGCTCGGGGTCCCCGCCGTCCAGGGCGATGATCGTGGCGCCGGTCCGGCGGGCGTCGTCGACGCGCTCCAGCAGCGGCACCGGGGCCTTCCGCTCGGCGACCACGAAGACGGTCTCGCCGCGCCCGGCGGTCTCGACGCGCTCCATGCCGACGGCCAGATGGCGCGGCGCGCCCGGGGGAGGGGACCAGCGGACCAGCGTGGGGGCCAGCTGGACGAGGCCGGACAGGCGGGCCTCGTCGCTCAGGTGGGCGGTGAGGTGCCACGGCTCCTCGTCCGGCGTGCCGACCACCAGCAGGCCACCGGGGGTGCGGGTGGCGCGCAGGGAGAGACCGAGATGGCGGGTGCGCTCGACCCAGCCGGTCGTGGAGAGCACATCGCGCAGGAAGGCCACCGACGCAGCGTCCATGGCCTCCATGGTGCATCAGCGGCGCCGCCGCCGTCCGGCGAAAACCACTGGCGTGATGTGGCGGTTTGCGGAACGGCGTGGTCCGCCTGCCGTCCTCGCCGGGTGCGCCTGGCATGATCGTGGACATGGGTGATGAGCTTCGAGACGTGGACGGCCTGACCATCGGCATCCTCGGCGGCACCGGTGACCAGGGCAAGGGGCTGGCGCGGCGGTTCGCGCTGGCCGGGCACCAGGTGGTGATCGGGTCGCGCAGCGCGGGCCGGGCCGAGGAGGCGGCGGCGAGCCTCGGGGACCTGCCGGTGCGCGGCGCGGAGAACGCCGCCGCGGCGGCCGGGGCCGACATCGTGATCGTGGCGGTGCCGTGGGACGGGCACCGGGCCACGCTGGAGTCGCTCCGGTCCGAGCTGGCCGGGAAGATCGTGGTCGACTGCGTGAACCCGCTGGGCTTCGACAAGCAGGGGGCGTACGCGCTGGAGGTCGAGGAGGGCAGCGCGGCGCAGCAGGCGGCGGCGGTGCTGCCGGACAGCCGGGTCGTGGCGGCGTTCCACCATGTGTCGGCCGTGGTGCTGCTCGACCCGGCCGTCGATGCGGTGGACCTGGACGTGCTGGTGCTGGGCGACGACCGCGAGGCGACCGGCCTGGTGCAGGCCCTCGCGGCGCGCATCCCGGGGGCCCGTGGGGTGTACGGCGGTCGGCTCCGCAACGCGCGGCAGGTGGAGGCGCTGACCGCGAACCTGATCTCCATCAACCGCCGGTACAAGGCGCACGCGGGGCTGCGGATCACCGACGTGTGAGGTCGTGCCGGAGCTGTCGGACACTGATATGTGACGAAAACGACAGATCTGACAAATGGTGTGTAGGGCGTCATCCTTAGCCATATGACCGATATGCACTTCGACAGCCGTGCCGTCCACCTGCCCGTCCCCCCGCTGGACGGCGCCCGGCCCATGGCGCCGCCCATCTACCAGACGTCGGGGTTCGCGTTCGACGACCCGGCGGTGGTGGCGGACGGGCTGAGCCGGCCGGACGGCGCGTTCGTCTACGGGCGGCTGAGCAACCCGACGGTGCGGACGCTGGAGGAGGCGATGGCCGGGCTGGAGGGCGGGGTGGCCTCGGTGGCGGCGTCGTCCGGCATGGGGGCGATCAGCGCGGTGCTGCTCGGGCTGCTCAAGCCGGGCGACCACCTGATCGCGCAGCCCGCCCTGTACGGCGGCACGGCCGGCCTGATCGCCGACATGGCGGCCCGGTTCCAGATCGCGGTCACCTACGTCGCGCAGGACGACCCGGAGGCGGCCCGCGCGGCGATCCGGCCCGAGACGCGGCTGCTGTACCTGGAGACCATCGCCAACCCCATGACCCAGGTGGCCGACATTCCCGGCATGTGCGCGGCCGCCCGCGAGGCCGGCCTGATCTCGGTGGTGGACAACACGTTCGCCTCGCCGGTGCTCTGCCGCCCGCTGGAGCACGGCGCCGACATCGTGGTGCACTCCACCACCAAGTACCTCGGCGGGCACAGCGACGTGCTCGGCGGCATCGCGGTCTTCGCCGGCGACGCGCTGTACCGCAAGGTGTGGTCGTACGCCATCGAGCTCGGCGCCACCCCCGACCCGTTCGGAGCCTGGCTCACGCTGCGCGGCATGCGCACCCTGTCCCTGCGGATGGCCCGCCACTGCGACAACGCCCGCGTGCTCGCCACCCGCCTCGCCGAGCACCCCGCCGTCGGCGCCGTGCACTGGCCGGGCCTGCCGAGCCACCCGTCCCACGGGCTGGCCGCCAAGCTGATGTCCGACTTCGGAGGCATGTTCACCTTCGACCTGGCCGCCGGGCGGGAGGCGGGGGAGCGGTTCATGACCGCCGTACGGCTGGCGCAACTCGCCCCGTCCCTCGGCGGCGTGGAGACCCTGGTGTTCCACCCGGCCACATCCTCACACCGCATGCTGACTCCGGAGGAGCTTGCCGCGGTGGGGATCGGGCAGGGGAGTGTGCGGGTGTCGACGGGCATCGAGCACGCCGAGGACATCTGGGACGACTTCGCGCAGGCCCTCGACCAGGTGGGCGGCTGACCGTCCCGGCTTGACACCCGGCGAGGGAGTCAGGAAACTGCCTGGTCGGCCGCGTGGCCGTGCCTGGAGACGAGGAGCCGCACATGGTCGTGACACGTCCCGACGTCGAGCGAGCCGCCACCCGGATCGCCGCGCACGTGCGCCGCACCCCGGTCCTCGAGGACACACCGGACCTGACACTGAAGCTCGAACTCCTCCAGCACGGCGGTTCGTTCAAGGCGCGCGGCGCCTTCAACCGCATCCTGGCCGCGGGCGACCTCCCCGAGGCGGGCGTCATCGCCGCCAGCGGCGGCAACCACGGCGTGGGCGTCGCGTACGCGGCCCGGATGCTGGGCGTCCGGGCCGAGATCTTCGTCCCGGAGATCTGCGCGCCGGTCAAGGTCGCGGGCCTGCGGGCCCTCGGCGCCCATGTCACCCAGACCGGGGCCATCTACGCCGAGGCGTACGAGGCCTCGGCCAAGCGGGCGGCCGAGACGGGCGCCCTGGAGATCCATGCCTACGAGCACGCCGACGTGGTCGCGGGTCAGGGCACGGTGGGCCTGGAGCTGCTGGAGCAGACCGGTGCGTTCGACACCATCCTGGTCGCCGTCGGCGGCGGGGGCCTGGTCGCGGGCATCACGGCGGCCCTGGACGGCGCGGCCGGCGTCGTCGCCGTCGAACCGGCCCTGATCCCCACCCTGCACGACGCCCTGGCGAACGGCGGCCCCGTCCAGGTCCCCGTCAGCGGCGTGGCCGCCGACGCCCTCGGCGCCAGCCGTCTCGGCCGCGTCGCCTACGACACCGTGGCCGCCGCCGGGATCCGTTCCGTCCTGGTCGGCGAGGACGCCATCGTCGAGGCCCGCGACCACCTGTGGCGCACGTACCGCATCGCCGCCGAACACTCCGGCGCCACCGCGATGGCGGCCCTCCGCTCCGGCGCCTACACCCCCGCGCCCGGCGAGCGGGTCGTCGTACTGGTCTGCGGCGCCAACACCGACCCGTCGACCCTGGCCTGACGTGATGGGAAGGCCGTGCCGGGCGGGCCCGGCACGGCCTCAGGCGGGGTCAGCGGTAGGTGTGCTCGGGAGTGGGGAAGGCCCCGGAGACGACCTCGTCGGCGAAGGCGCGGACGGCGTGGTTCATCTCGGTGGCCAGGTCGAAGTACTTCTTGACGAACTTGGCGGGGTGCGGGGTCAGGCCCATGAGGTCCTGCCAGACCAGCACCTGGGCGTCGCAGGCGGGGCCGGCGCCGATGCCGATGGTGGGGACCGACAGGGCGGCGGTGACGCGGTCGGCGAGGTCGGCGGGGACGCACTCCAGGACGACGGCGAAGGCGCCCGCGTGCTCCAGGGCCTTGGCGTCGGCCATCAGCTCGTCGCCGGACTGGCCGCGGCCCTGCACGCGGTAGCCGCCGAAGACGTTGACGGACTGCGGGGTGAGGCCGAGGTGGCCCATCACCGGGATGCCGGCCGAGACGAGGGCCTCGACCTGGGGCAGGACGCGGCGGCCGCCTTCGAGCTTGACGGCGTGCGCGCCGGCTTCCTTCATGAAGCGGGCCGCGGACTCCAGCGCCTGCTGCGGAGACGACTGGTAGGAGCCGAACGGCAGGTCGGCCACGACCATGGCGCGGGAGGAGCCGCGGACGACGGCCGCCGTGAGCGGGATGAGGTCGTCGACGGATACGGGCAGGGTGGAGTCGTAGCCGTAGACGACCATGGCGGCGGAGTCGCCGACCAGCATGACCGGGATCCCGGCCTCGTCGAACACCCTGGCGGTCATCGCGTCGTAGGCGGTGACCATGGGCCATCTCTCGCCTCGCTCCTTGGCGGCGGAGATGTCGCGGACGGTTACCCTTCGGCCAGCCTTACCGCCGTACAACATGGTCGGTGAGCTGGACATACTTGACACAGAGGACATCGTTGATCCCTCCAGCCTCGTGGCGCCCTTGTGGCGTCCCCGGACGGTCAGCATCATCGCACGCGCGACCTTCCTGACAACACCGGGGACAGCCCTTCCTAGTCCCTTCACCGAGGCGTCCACACCCGGTGCCGGACGCGTCCGTTCCCCCGCCGCCTGCCCTCGATCGGGGGGCTCAGGCTTGACTTGCGGGGTCACCGCGGGAGAGCGCCGGGCGGCCTGGCCGTATTGCCAAGATCCCTAAAGCGGCCCTAATGCGGGGGTGGGGGCGAGCGCGGGCGGGTGAACGGAACATGTCCGGATACTTGGGAAGATGTTTCGATACGGGACGGTTGCGTATCGTAGGTCCCAGCGCTACGGTTGCGTTGCGAAACTACAGCGTATCGAAACTTATGTACCAGCTCTAATGGGGGGCAAAGTAAGTGGAAACGGCGTCAGGTCACCCGCGCAGATGGCAAGTCCTCGGCGTGATGGTGTTCAGCCTGCTGGCGATCGTTCTGGACAACACGATTCTCAACGTGGCTCTCAAGGTCATCTCCGACCCGGTGGCCGGGCTCGGCGCGACGCAGAGCCAGCTTGAGTGGGCCATCAACTCCTACACACTGGTGTTCGCCGGCCTGCTGTTCACCTTCGGGGTGCTCGGTGACAGGTTCGGCCGCAAGCGGATGCTGCAGATCGGCATGGTGCTGTTCGGCCTCGCGTCCCTGGCCAGTGCCTACGCACAGGACCCGACACAATTGATCTTCGCCCGGGCGGCGATGGGGCTCGGCGGCGCCGCCGTCATGCCCGCCACCCTGGCGATCATCTCGAACGTCTTCGCGCCCCGGGAGCGCGGCAAGGCGATCGGCATCTGGGCGGGCGGCGTCGGCCTGGCCGTCGCCATCGGCCCGATCACCGGCGGCCTGCTGCTGGAGCACTTCTGGTGGGGCTCGGTCTTCCTGATCAACGTGCCGGTCGTGATCATCAGCTCCGTGCTGATCGCGGTGCTGGTGCCCGACTCCCGCAACCCCGACAAGGCGCAGCTCGACCCGCTGGGCGTGCTGCTGTCCATCGTCGGCCTGGTCGGCGTGGTGTGGGGCATCATCAAGGGCGGCGAGCTCGGCACCGTCACCGAGCCGCAGGTGTGGCTGCCCACCCTCGCCGGTGTCGCGGTGCTCGCGCTGTTCGTCTGGCACGAGCGGCGGACGGCGCACCCGGCGTTCGACGTGCGCTCCTTCGCGATTCCGAGGTTCTCGACCGCCGTCGCCAGCGTCGGCATCGTGTTCTTCTCCATGATGGGCGTGATGTTCTTCATGGCGTTCTACCTGCAGATCGTCAAGGGGTACAGCCCGCTGCAGTCCGGCGCCCTGGTGCTGCCGTTCGCGGCGGCGCAGCTCATCTTCTCCCCGCTCAGCGCCGGCATGGTGCGCCGGTTCGGCGGGAAGAAGGTCGCGACGGTCAGCATGCTCCTGGTCGCGGCCGCGCTGACCGGATACGTCTTCCTGCAGGCGGACACGCCGATCTGGATGTTCGAGGTGCTCGGCTTCGTGCAGGGTGCCGCCATGGCCAACATCGGCGCGCCCGCCACGGAGGCGGTCATGTCGTCGCTGCCCCGGGAGAAGGCGGGCGTGGGGTCGGCCATGACCAACACCGTCCGGCAGGTGGCCGGCGCCCTCGGCGTCGCGATCCTCGGCTCGGTGCTGTCGGCGGTCTACCGCGACAACATCGCGGGCTCGCTCACGGTGCTGCCGGAGAACGTGCGGCACGTCGCGGGTGAGTCGATCACCGCGACCATGGGGGTCGCGCAGTCGCTCGGCCCGCAGGGGGCCTCGCTCGTGACGCCCGCCAAGGAGGCGTTCATGGACGGCATGCACGTCGCGGCCATCGCCGCCGCGGTGGTGGCGCTGTTCGGCGCGGCCGTGGTCGCGAAGTGGCTTCCTGGCAAGGAGGCGGCCGAGGTGCCGGTGACGCGACCGGAAACCAAGGAACCGGCAGTAGTGTGAGATCACCATGGTGACTGATCAGCTAGGGACGGCCCGTACTCCGGGCCGTCCCCGTAGTGAGAAGGCCGAGAAGGCGATCATCGACGCGACGATCGACATGATCGCCGAGGGCGCCACGGTGGCCGAGCTGTCCATCGAGGCGATCGCGGCCCGGGCCGGCGTGGGCAAGACGACGATCTACCGCCGCTGGTCCGGCAAGGAAGACCTGGTCGTCGACGCCCTGACCAGCCTCAAGGCGCCGATCCCCGACCTGGACGCCCCCACCGTCCGCGAGAACATCGTCCGCTACCTCGCCGCCATGCAGCACGAGTCCCACAGTCGCCGCACCCGCTGCATCATGAACATCGCCATGAGCGAGTCCGAACGCTTCCCCACCCTCGCCGAACGCTTCCGCGAGATCGCCATCAAGCCCCGCCGCGAGGCCCTCCGCGTCGTCCTCCAGCGCGGCACCGCCTCCGGCGAACTCCGCCCCGACCTGGACGTGGAGGTAGCCATGGCCTCCCTGACCGGCGCCATGCTCTTCTTCACCAAGTGGCGCGAAAACGACGACCCCCTCCCCCCCGACCTAGCCGACCGAATCGCCGACCAGATCCTCCCCGGCCTCCTCCCGTAACCCAGGTAGCGCGGGCGCCGGTGAAATAGTCCTTGCGCCGGTGAATCGGTCCTTGCGGATAGCGCGCTGCGCGCGAAAGCCGCAAGGACTGTTCTTGTACGGGGGACACCCCCGCACCCCCGCCCCTGCCGGGCTCGTGCGCGGGCGCCGGTAAAACGGTCCTTGCGAAGGCCGCGCTCCGCGCGGAAGCCGCAAGGGCTGCTCTATGCGGGGGATACCCCCGCGCCCCCGGCCCTGCCGGGCTCCATCGTTCCCACCGCGCCACCGCACCCCGCCCAGACGTACCTCCGCCCCACTCACGGGTCACTTCTCCGGCGCCGGGTGATGACGTTCCCTGGAGTGGCGGGAATTGTGCACCTTGATGAGGGTACGAAGGTCTGACCACTAGGTATCGGGGACATCTCGGTGCTTCGGTTCGGGCACAGAATTGCACCATTTGGCGGGACGCCACCCGGCGCCGAGGCAGTGAAGTCCGTATAGGGCAAATCCGGCGCCGTCTTACGGCGGGTAACCTGGCGTGCGCGGGCCGCCCGGTGAAACGGTCCTTGCGAAGAGCGCGCTCCGCGCGGAAGCCGCAAGGGCTGCTCTTATGCGGGGGACACCCCCGCGCCCCCGGCCCTGCCGGGCTTCTCGTTCCCCACACCGCGGGGACATATCTGTGAGGAGTTACGCCGCAACGGCGGACAGGCTTCTGATCAAGTCAGCGAAGTGAACCAGGCCGATGCCGATGATCTCGGCGACGAGTCACGCGCAGGGTACGCCCGCAGACGGCCAGATCCTTCGAGAGTCAGCCAAGACCACCGGCACCGGGCGTGGCAGCGCTCTACCAACGGCGCCATCGAAAGACTCACAGATCCGTCGAGTGCGTAGATCAAGTTCGAAGGAGATCAAGGATGGCCGTCAACGACAGTGTGGACCCCTCTGGGTGGCTCCGCCGAGACGGCGAGGTCCACGCTGGGTGGCGCGCTTTAAGCGGATAATCGGCTCCTTGGTCGACTGGTTCTTCCCCGCGGCGCCGACGCGAGTGATGTGCGGGTGACGTCCCGCCGAGTGGTGTAAGTGGTGACGATCAGCGATCGACGGCTAGCACAAAGTGAGCCATCGTGTGACGGTCGAGGGGAAGGGCTCAAT
>NZ_JBHSRF010000052.1:0-63409 GCF_042658925.1 Sphaerisporangium aureirubrum | reverse complement strand
CCACCATGCGTCACACGACCCGATCCTCCCGAACCACCCCCACACCACACAGAACGACACACCCACCACAAAGATCAACTTAAGCTAAGTGGCATTGCCCTGACACCCCGTGGACCCCTCGACGGGGTCAGGCGGCGAGTTCCTTGATCCGCTCGATGAGGCGCACCCGGCCGGCGTGGTCGCGGGCGATCGGGGCGACGTTGAGGGTGGTGACGCCGGAGTCCTTCAGGGCGGCGATCCGGTCGCGGACGAAGCCCTCCGAGCCGACCAGGGACGTCTTCTCCAGCAGGTCCCTCGGCACCACGGCGGCGGCCTCGTCCTTGCGGCCCTCCAGGTAGAGGTTCTGGATGCACTCGGCCGCCTTGTCGTAGCCGTAGCGGCGGGCCAGGTCGTTGTAGAAGTTCTTGCCCTTGGCGCCCATGCCGCCGATGTACAGCGCCGCGATGGGGCGCCCGGCCTCCAGGATCGCCTCGACGTCGTCGCCGATGGCCAGCGTCGCCTGGGCGATCACGTCCAGCTCGCCGAGGCCCTCCGCGCGGCGGGCCCGGCCGGCGGCCAGCGACGCGCCCCACACGTCGGGCGCCTTCTCGGGGAGGTAGAAGATCGGCTCCCAGCCCTGCGCCAGCTCGGCGGCCAGCTCGACGTTCTTCGGGCCGATCGCCGCCACCACGATCGGGATGTCCGCGCGCACCGGGTGGTTGATCAGCTTGAGCGGCTTGCCGAGCCCGGTGCCCTGGTCCGGCGGCAGCGGCAGGGTGTAGTGCTTGCCCTCGTAGGTCAGCCGCTCGCGGCGCCACACCTTGCGGCAGATCTCGATCACCTCGCGGGTGCGGGCGAGCGGCGCGGTGTACGGCACGCCGTGGAAGCCCTCGATGACCTGCGGGCCCGAGGCGCCGAGGCCGAGCACGAAGCGGCCGTCGGAGACGTAGTCCAGCCCGGCGGCGGTCATGGCGAGCAGCGCGGGGGTGCGGGAGTAGATCGGCAGGATGCCGGAGGCGATCTGGAGGCGCTCGGTGCGCGCGGCGATGTAGCCCATCTGGCTGACCGCGTCGAAGCTGTACGCCTCGGCGACGAAGACGATGTCGAGCCCGGCCTTCTCGTAGTCGGCCAGCTCGGCCACGGTCTCCTTGAACCCTCCGGAGTAGTTGAGAGCCATGCCGATGCGCATCCCGCGTCCTTCCGTCCGACCCGACCGAATTATGTTCCGTTTCTGCCAAAGGCTATCGACCCGTCCCGCCAGGGTCGAGCCCGGGCGGCGCCGCCCGGGCGCGCGGCGCTAGCGGGACGGCGGCGCGGGCGGCGCCTGCGGGACGGCGGGCGCGATGCGGGCCAGGTCGGCCAGGGTGTCGATGTCGGCGGGGTCGCCCACGTCGTCGCACGGCACGCGGGTGACGAGGCCTCGGCGAGCCCGCAGGAACGCGCGGGCGCCCACGTCGCCGACGGCGAGCGCGCCCGCCTCGGCGAAGTGCTCCCTGGCCAGCAGGACGGGGTTGCGCGGCGCGCCGCCGTAGGTCGCCACGGCCGCCGTCGCGCCGTCCCGCCACGCGGCCACCAGCCGCCGCACGGCCTCCGCGCCGATCAGCGGCTGGTCGGCCAGGGCGATCACCACGGCCCCGGCGGAGGGCGGCAGCCCGGCCAGCCCGGCGCGCAGCGACGAGCCCATGCCCGACTCCCAGTCGGGATTGCGCACCACCAGCGCCCCCGGCAGCGGCACCGTCGCCGCCCCGAGTACCACCACCACCGGGTCGCAGCCCCCGTCCCGCAGCAGCCGCACCCCCCGGTCCGCCAGCCGCTCCCCCGCCAGCTCCACGACCGCCTTCGGCGCCCCGAACCGGGTGCCCGCGCCCGCCGCGAGCAGCAACCCCGCCGGGACGCCGGGATCCGTCACGGCGCCCTCGTACGGGCGCCGCGCCGTCCCGTCCTCAGTCACCGCCGGACCGCGCCGTTTCCCTCGGCGGAGTGGCCGTCGGCGTGGATGCGGCCGGAGGTGTCGGTCAGGGCGAGGCCGCTGCCGCCCCAGCGCAGGCGGATCAGCTCGGCCGCGATGGAGACCGCGGTCTCCTCGGGGGTGCGGGCGCCGAGGTCCAGGCCGATCGGCGAGCGCAGGCGGGACAGCTCGTCCTCGGTCAGGCCCGCCTCGCGCAGCCGGGCCAGCCGGTCGTCGTGGGTGCGGCGCGAGCCCATGGCGCCGACGTAGCCCGCCCTGGTGCGCAGCGCCACCTCCAGCAGCGGCACGTCGAACTTCGGGTCGTGGGTGAGCACGCAGATCACGGTGCGCTCGTCGACGTGCGCGGCGGACAGGTAGTCGTGCGGCCACTTGACGATCACCTCGTCGGCCTCGGGGAACCGCTTGGCCGTGGCGAACACCGGCCGGGCGTCGCACACCACGACGTGGTAGCCGAGGAACTTGCCGATCCGCGCCACCGCGGCCGCGAAGTCGATGGCGCCGAACACCAGCATGCGCGGCGGCGGCGCGAACGAGTGGACGAACACCGGCAGGTCGTCCAGCCGGCGCTCCCCCTCGGGGCCGTAGCGGCGCACCCCGGTCAGCCCCTGGGCCAGCATGCCGCGCGTGTCGTCGTCCACCGCGGCGTCCAGCCTCGGCACGCCGAACGACCCGGACGA
Organism: Sphaerisporangium aureirubrum; assembly: GCF_042658925.1. Classification (NCBI taxonomy): domain Bacteria; kingdom Bacillati; phylum Actinomycetota; class Actinomycetes; order Streptosporangiales; family Streptosporangiaceae; genus Sphaerisporangium; species Sphaerisporangium aureirubrum. The sequence goes on along the minus strand of NZ_JBHSRF010000052.1, from coordinate 60,784 downwards.
GCCCTCGGGCCACACCACCCGGCGGGCCCCGGGCCGTCCCGGGGCGGACATGACGGTGGCGACGGCGACCGGCTCCCGGTCGCGCACCGACGCGGCGATCCGGCCGAGCTCGGGGAACGTCTCCCTGGACACCGGCTCCACCAGGACGTCGATGATGCCGCCGCAGGTCAGCCCGACCGAGAACGCGTCGTCGTCGCTCACGCCGTAGCGCTTGAGCACCGGGCGGCCGTGCTCGGTGACCTCCTTGGCCAGCTCGAACACCGCGCCCTCGACGCAGCCGCCCGAGACGCTGCCCACGACCTCGTCGCCGAGCACGGCCATGGCGGCGCCCGGCGGGCGGGGGGCGCTGCGGAAGGTGTTCACCACGGTGGCCAGGCCGAACGTCTCCCCGGCCTCCCACCACCGCAGGATCTGCGACAGGACGTCACGCATGGGACGGCCCTCCACCTCGGGTCGCCTCGGGCGGTGCCCACCGCGACAGGGCTTCACGCATGGGACAGCCTTTCCGCGAGCTCCTGGAACGCCGCGAGGCTGTGCCCCGCCACGAACGCGTCGACGTGCGGCAGCGCCGCCCGCATGCCGCCGGTCAGCGGGAGGTACCCCTCGCGGCCCTTGTGGGGATTGACCCACACCACCCGGCGGGCCAGCCGGGACAGCCGGGCCATCTGCAGCCCGAGCAGCGCGGGATCGCCGCGCTCCCACCCGTCGGAGGCGACGACGACCACCGCGCCCCTGGCGGCCGAGCCCTGGTCGAGGAACTCCTTCAGCTCCTCCCCCAGGCGGGTGCCGCCGCTCCAGTCGGGGATGGCCCGCGACACCTCGCGCATCGCCGTGCCCGGGTCGCGGTGGCGCAGCTCGGCCGTGACGCGGGTGAGGCGGGTGCCGACGCTGTAGACCTCGGTGGCGCGCGGCTCGGAGCGGACCAGTGCGTGGGCGAACCGCAGCAGCGTGTCGGCATACGGCGCCATGGAGCCGCTGACGTCGGCCAGCAGCACGACGCGGCGGGGGCGGGTGCGGTGGGCCTTGCGGCGCAGGCGGGCGGGCTCGCCGCCGCGGCGCAGGGTGTCCTTGACGGTGCGGCCGACGTCCAGGCGGCCCCGGTGGGCGGGGGTGAAGCGGCGGGAGCGGCGGCGTTCCCTCGGCACGCGCAGCAGGGCCATCATGCGGTGGATCTCGGCGAGCTCGGCGGCGGTCATCCGGGCGACGTCCCGGGTGCGCAGCACCTCGGCGCGGCTGGCGGTGGCGGGCACCGCGTGCCCGTCCCCCGCCTCGCCGTCGCCGGCGCCGCCGGGCGCGACGGTGTGCCGGGTGATCGTCACCATGGGCGGCGCGCCTCTGGACGGCCGTGCCCGCTCGCCGCCGAAGTAGGCGGCGAAGCAGCGGTCGTACCGGGGAAGGTCGTCCGGCCCCGCGCACAGGGTGAGCCGCCCGGCCCAGTAGACCTGCTCCCTGTCGGCGGCGTCCAGGTGGCGCAGTGCCCGCAGCAGCCCCTGCGTCCGCTGGTGGTCGGCCCCGACCCCCGCGGCCCGCAGGGTGCGCGCGAACCCGGTCATGGTGGCGGCGAGCACCGACCGGCCGGAGCCTTCCGGGCCCGGCCGGTTGCCGTTGGCGCCGTCAGGCACGGTGGAGCACCCCGTCGCGCAGGACGGCCTGCTGGTCCTCGCGGTACTTGAGCACGGCGCCGAGCGTGGTGGCCGCGAGGTCGGGGTCCAGGTCGCGGGCGCCGAGGGTGAGCAGGGCTTCGGCCCAGTCGAGGGTCTCGGCGACGCCGGGCGGCTTCACCAGGCCCGCGCCGCGCAGCCGCTGGGCGGCCCCGGCGACCTGACCGGCGAGGGTCTCGGTGCACTCGGGCAGGCGGCGCAGCAGGATGGCCACCTCCCGCTCGAAGGACGGGTGCTCCAGCCAGTGGTACAGGCAGCGCCGCTTGAGGGCGTCGTGCACGTCCCTGGTGCGGTTGGAGGTGACGACCACCACCGGCGGGACCTCGGCCCTGATCGTGCCGAGCTCGGGCACCGAGATGGTGAAGTCGGACAGCACCTCCAGCAGGAACGCCTCGAACTCGTCGTCCGCCCGGTCGATCTCGTCGACCAGCAGCACGCTCGGCTGCGTCTCCAGCGCCTGGAGCAACGGCCGCGCGATCAGGAACCGCCGGTCGTACAGCTCCCCCTCCAGCCGCGCCGCGTCCGTGGCCCCCGTGGCCTCGGCCGCCTTCAGGTGCAGCAACTGCCGCGCGAAGTCCCAGTCGTACAGCGCCTGCGCCGCGTCCAGCCCTTCGTAACACTGGAGCCGGATCAGCGGCGCCCCCAGCACCGCCGCCAGGGTCTTGGCCAGCTCGGTCTTCCCGACCCCCGCCTCCCCCTCCAGGAACAGCGGCCGCCCCATGCGCAACGCGAGAAAACACGCCGTGGCCAGCCCGTCGTCGGCCAGATAGGCCCGCTCACCCAGCAGCGCGGTGAGCTCGGCCGGTGTACGAATCTCGGACGCCCGGGTAGTCCTGTGCGGCACCCCCTCAGATTACGTCCCCTCACACCCCATCCGTAGCGCCGCTCCTCCCCCGATTGTCCGCAGCCGGACACCCTTCGTTTCATCCACGCCCCCGGGTTACGCGAATGCCCCTTGAATCGCGCCCTTACCTCAGGTAAGTGCGAATTTGACAACACAAGCACGGCGAAGGGAAGTGACATGGCCACCCACAAGGCGAGGGGGACGCAAACGGGCGGACATCCCCCCAAAGAAGCTCCAACCACCCCCCACGAATCGCACGCACACCCCGAAGCAAGCCCCACCGCCGCCCCCCACCACGAGCACGCCCTCGGAGGCAGCCCGGTCGGCACAACCCACCACGGGAGAACCCTGGTCCGCGCCCCTCGCCATGGAGGAAGCCCGGTGGGCGGACCTCGCCGTGAGGGAATTCCGGCGGGCGAGCGTCGCCATGGCGAGAACCTGGAGGGCGAGCGTCGCCGTATGGCAAGCCTGGTGGACACGCATCGCCGTGGGGGAAGCCCGGTCGGCGGGCCCTGCCGTGGGAAAGGTCCGGTGGGCGGACCTCGCCGTGGCGGAAGCCTGAAGGGCGCGCACCGCCGTGGGGGAAGCCCCATGGGCGCGCACCGCCGTGGAGGGAGCCCGGCGGGCGGACCTCGCCGTGGGGAAAGCCCGATGGGCGCGCACCGCCGTGGAAAGAGCCCGGTTAGCGGTCCTCGCCACGGGGGGAGCCCCGTGGGCGCGCACCGCCGTGGAAAGAGCCCGGTGGGCGGTCCTCACCGTGAGGGGAGCCCCGTGAGCGCGCATCGCCATGGGGGGAGCCCGGTGGGCGGTCCTCACCGTAGCGGAAGCCCGATGGGCGCGCGCCGCCGTGGAGGGAGCCCGGTGGGCGGTCCTAGGCGTGGGGGAAGCCCCGTGGGCGCGCATCGCCATGGGGGGAGCCCGGTGGGGGGACCTCGCCGTAGCGGAAGCCCAGTGGGCGCGCACCGCTGTGGGGGAAGCCCGGTGGGCGGGACCTGCCGTGGGGGGAGCCCGGTGGGTGGCCCCGGGCCGCGTGGGGACGTGGATGGATCTGACCGTTTCGGGGGCCTGCTCTACGGCCCCTGCACGTGACCGGCCCCAGCCTCGCTCAGGTACGAGAACTGCATGGCAGACGCTGGGAGATCATGGACTTCTACGGCGGCTGGATCGCCTACCGCCGCCAGCCCTGGTCCTCCACCGCCGCCCGCTTCGGCGTCGCCAACGTGGTCGGCGCCGACGACCTGGAAGACCTGGCCCGCCAGCTGGACGAACAGACCCAAGCCGAATCCCGCCGCAAAAACCGCTACCCCCCACCCCTCCCCGACCACCCCTGACCCTCCTCCCCGCCGTTCGCCGGCGCCACCCGTACCGGCGCCGGCAGGCATCACGCACGGCGAAACGCCTGCACCCCTTCCCCGTGCCGGAGAAACGGACTCACAGACGACGGCCACTTCGGCAGGTGACGCCCCATGCAGCGGTGGGGTCATGGCGATCTTGACGGACCCCCTTCGGCCTCGCGGGCCACTGGACTCCCACCCCCGCGCGGTGACGTCCCCTAAAGTGGTGTAACTCCTGGGAATCTTCGTGAAGGGTGTCGATGGCCGGCCACCTGGCACCGAGGGCGGCGCGTTCATGATCACGGCCACGGAAATCACACCACCTGACGGGACGTCACCACCCGCGCCGCATCCCCATGTACCCCGCACAGCTATTCCGGCGCCGACGCGGTGAGACCTGGTACGGCGAATTCGGCACCACCGAACGGCGGCGAACCAGCTTCCACGCCGACCTCCACGTACGCCACAGGCATCGATCACCAGGTACCGGAGCACCTTGGATCTTCAGTTCGGGGTAAGGAAGCACGCCACTCGACGGACACCCCTTCGGCATCCAGTGCCACCGGCCGCACGCGCGGCACATCCGCACATACCGGGATAGCTATTCCGGCGCCGACGCGGTGAGACGTGGTACGGCGAATTCGGCGCCGTCATACGGCGAGGAACCGGCTTCCGCGCCGACCACGTGCGCCGCAGGTATCGATGCCCCTGACCACGATGCGTGCGCTGATCGACGGTGCAGGTATCCCCTGATGGGGGTCCGCGCCAGGATTCGCCTGGCACCTTTGGTGCCTCCCCCATCTCTTCAATGTCAAGAACGCCGAGACGGACTCGAACCGGGCGACGTCGTCCATGCAGAGGCAAGCGGTCGATGCCGGAGGGACGGAGTCTGGGGCGGTGGGACAGGGACGGCGCCGGCAGGCTTCGGGGGTGCGGGGGTGTCCCCCGCTCCAATACAGCCCTTGCGCCTCCGCGCGAAGCGCGCCCTCCGCAAGGACCATTTCCCAAGGCGTCCAGCACGCGCGGGTTTCCCGCCGTACGACGGCGCCGAGTTCGCCGCACCACGACCCGCCGTACCGGCGCCGGGAAGAGCGGACACAATTGCACGCGGGCACCGCGCGGCGCGCGGATCCCCGCGCGGGTACACGCGGTGGGCGGGTACACGCGGTGGGCGGATCACACATGGGTGGCCACCGCCCGGATCACACGCAGGCGCGGACTACACCAGGGCCGGCACGCGCGGCGCGTGGATCGCACGCACGCGGGCACCGCGCGGGCGCGGATCACACGCGGTGGGTATCGCGCCGGGGTGGATCGTGTGGGGGTGGGGTTAGGTTTGGTCGGGGGCTTCGCCGTAGTGGTGGATTAGGGTGCGGAGTTCGGTTACGGCTTGGCGGGAGCGGGATTTTTCGGTGCCTTGGATGCCCATGGCGCCGACGCTGGAGCCGTCGGCCAGGTCGATTCTCGGCCAGGGTTCGCCTTCGGGGAGGGTTACGTCCAGGACTTCCGGCCATTCGTAGCGGTGGGTGCGGATGGCGTTCACCACGGTCACGCCCTTGGTGTCGGCTTCCACTCTTAGGCGGCCCAGCAGGTGGAGGATGTAGGCGATCAGGCAGCCGAAGAGGGCCACGCCTATCTTGTCGGGGAGGCCGAAGGGGGGCGGCAGGAGGACGGCCAGGATTATCGCGCCGGCGACCATGATCGAGGCGAAGCCGTAGGCCAGGACGCGGGCGCGGCGGGGGCGCCAGACCACCGGGAGGGCCGGGAGCGGGGGGGCGTCGTCAGGCACGCGGGCCTGCCCGGTGGGGGCGGCGGGTGGGTCGGCGCGGCACTTCCCTCATCCCTTTCAGGGCTCGCGGTCCTTCGCGTCCCGCGAGACCCCGGAGAGGAGGCGGCGGGACGGCTCAGGGCAAGCCGTTCACGTCGTGGGCCTTGAGGTCACGCAGGAGCAGGGCCGTCTCGATGGCGGCGAGGGTGGCCTCGTAGCCCTTGTCCTCGTGGCTGCCCGGCAGGCCCGAGCGGTCGATGGCCTGATCAAGGTTGTCACATGTGAGGACCCCGTTGCCCACGGGGGTGGATTCGTCCAGCGACACCCTGGTCAGTCCGGAGGTGACCGAATCGCAGACATACTGGAAGTGCGCGGTCTCGCCCCTGATCACGGTGCCGAGCGCCACGACGGCGTCGCAGCTCCGGGCCAGGGCCTGGGCCACGACGGGCACCTCCAGGGACCCGGCGACCCGGACGGTGACCGCGGTGGCGCCGCAGTCCTGTACGGCGGCCTCCGCGCGCGCGACCATCCGGTCGGTGATGTCCTGGTGCCAGCGGGCCGCGACGATCCCCACGGTGAGACCACCCGCGGCGAACGGCGCGGCGTCCGGCCGCCCCGTCCCGCTCATGCCCGCACCACGCCCGCGCGCCAGGCCACGTCCACCGCGTCCTCGGCCCCGTTCCTGGGCGCGACGACCGTCGCGGCTCCGTTCGCCTCGCTCCCGTCGCCCCCGGACCTGGTGGCCCCGGCGCCGTTCACACCGCTCCCGTTCCGCGGCGCGACGACCGTCGCGGCGCCGGAGGCGTTGGTGACGGTCCCGTCGGCCCCCGTTCCGTGGGTGGCGGATCCGTTCGTCACGGTGCCGTTCTCCCCCGATCGGTGCCGGGTGGGTGCGGCCTCGGTGCCCGCGTTCATGGTGGGGTTCTCCATCTGGTGGCCCAGGCGGTCTCGTTTGGCGGTGAGGTATTTGATGTTGAACTCGTTGAAGGCGACCGGCATCGGCTCGCGGCCGAGGACCTTGATGCCGTAGCCGTCGAGGCCGCGGAGCTTGGCGGGGTTGTTGGTGAGGACACGCACCGACTTGACGCCGAGGTCGGCGAGCATCTGGCCGGCGTTGGAGAACTCGCGGGCGTCCACGGGGAGGCCGAGCTCCAGGTTGGCGTCCACGGTGTCGCTGCCGCCGTCCTGCAGGCTGTACGCCTTCAGCTTGGCCATCAGGCCGATGCCGCGGCCCTCGTGGCCGCGAAGGTACACGACGACGCCCCGGCCCGCGGCGGCCACCGCGCGCATGGCGTGGTCGAGCTGCACGCCGCAGTCGCAGCGCAGCGAGCCGAGCACGTCCCCGGTCAGGCACTCGGAGTGCACGCGGACCAGCACGTCGTCCCCGTCGCCGAGGTCGCCGTACACCAGCGCGACGTGCTCGCCGCCGTCGATGCCGCTGGCGTAGCCGTGCGCCCGCCACAGGCCGTACTTGTTGGGGATGTCGGTGACCGCGACCCGGGTGACCACCCGCTCGGTGCGGCGGCGGTACTCCACGAGCTGGTCGATGGACACCAGCGCCAGGCCGTGCTCGTCGGCGAACATCCGCAGCTGCGGCAGCCGGGCCATGGTGCCGTCGTCGTTGACGACCTCGGCGAGCACGCCGGCGGGGGAAAGCCCGGCGAGACGGGCGAGGTCGATCGCGGCCTCGGTGTGCCCGCGCCGGGCCAGCACGCCGCCCTCGTGGTAGCGCAGCGGGAAGATGTGCCCGGGGCGGACCAGCTCGAACGGCTCGGTGGCCGAGTCGGCCAGGGTGCGGATGGTCCGCGACCGGTCGGCGGCCGAGATGCCGGTGGTGACGCCGTCCCTGGCGTCCACGCTGACGGTGTACGCGGTGCGCAGCCGCTCGCGGTTCTGCTGCACCATCAGCGGCAGCCCGAGGCGGTCCAGCTCGGCGCCGAGCATGGGGACGCAGATCACGCCGCTGGTGTAGCGGATGGTGAAGGCGAGCAGCTCGGGCGTGGCCTTGGCGGCGGCGAAGATGATGTCGCCCTCGTTCTCGCGGTTCTCGTCGTCCACGACCACCACGGGCAGCCCATGGCGGATGTCGCGGATCGCCCGCTCGATCGGGTCGAACCTGATGTCGTTCATGCCGTAGCCACCTCCAGCCGGCGGATGTACTGCCGGCGCCATTCGCGAAATCCCAGCAGGACCAGGACGAAGAAGATCCCGTACACCACGCCGGACACCACCAGTCCCGACTGGAAGGCCAGGGGGACGCCCACCAGGTCGACCGCGACCCAGATCCACCAGAAGTCGATCAGCGCCTTGCCCTGGGCGTAGGTGGCGACGGCGCTGCCCACGAAGATGTAGGCGTCCGGGAGGGGCGCCCACGACCATCCGGTGACGGTGAAGAACACGGCGACCAGCGCGGTCGCGGCCACCATCACCGCGATCAGCGTGATCCGCTCGCGGGTCCGCCCGGGACGCACGGCGAGTTCCCCGCCGTCCCTGGTGCCGCGTGACCAGCGGATCCAGCCGTACACGGCGAGCACCCCGAACATCGCCTGCTTCAGCGCGTTGCCGGTGATGTGGGCCTGCACCGAGGCGGCGAACAGCAGCACCGAGCCGACCAGCTGCACCGGCCAGGTCCAGATGGTGCGCCGGATGGCCAGCCACACGGTGGCCAGGGCGCAGACGTTGCCGACGAGGTCGATCCAGAGCACGCGCTGGCCGAGCAGGGTGAAGCCCGCCTGGGTCCAGTTCATGAGGCGGCGTCCGCGCGGTGGGCCACGGTGAGCCGCTCGACGTACTTGGCGATCACGTCGACCTCGATGTTCACCGGGTCGCCCGGCCGCCGCAGGCCGAGCGTGGTGAGGTTCAGGGTGGTGGGGATGAGCCCGACCGAGAACCCCTCGTCGTGCAGGGCCGCGACGGTGAGGCTGACGCCGTCCACCGCGACCGAGCCCTTCTCCGCCACGTACCGGGCCAGCCCGGGGGGCAGGGTGAACCGCACGGTCTCCCAGTGCTCGGCCGGCTCGCGGGCGGCGACCGTGCCGGTGCCGTCCACGTGACCCTGCACGATGTGGCCGCCGAGGCGCTGGTCGGCGCGGACGGCGCGCTCGAGGTTGACCCGCGCGCCGGGGACGAGGGAACCGAGCGCGGTGCGGTCCAGCGTCTCCTTCATGACGTCTGCGGTGAAAATGTCGTCGTCGACGTCCACGACGGTCAGGCAGACGCCGTTGACCGCGATCGAATCGCCGTGCCGGGTACCCTCCGTGACGGTCTTGCCGCGGATCGACAGCCGCGCCGCGTCCCGCAGCGCCAGCAGATCGGTGAGCTCCCCAAGCTCTTCGACGATACCGGTGAACATTCGCCCCACCCGGCCCCTCCTACTCGCCAGTAGCAACTTGCCACGGCGAACTCCGGGGTGATCGGGTGCGGCGACGCACCAGTGCGCGCCCGGCGACGGATCGCCGGACGCTCGCGCGCTTCCTCCCATCCGGACTTTCACCGTCGGTCCTGGAGTTCCACCAGGTCCACCGGCCGATGGACTCGGCCGGGTCGCGGACTGTCACCGCCGGTTCGGAATTTCACCGACCCCGGAGCACGCTGCTCTGTCCCTCAGTGTGCCACGTCTGGCAAAGGGGGCGTAACCCCACACCCCAGCGCTGAACCAAGCGCTAGTTCGAGCAAAGACAGGGGTATCCACCCCTTATGCATACCTATGTTCGAAGACAGGGTGATCAATGATGATTTGCGAACCATGGTCAAATTCGGGGGGATTCGTCATGGCCACGTCATGCTTGTGTCACAGAACCGTGACAATGAACATTACGGGCGATGGATAGTGTGACCCACCACGTCGACGCAGGTCAATGGGTGTGTGGACACGAACTGATTGACATTCCACAACGAACTCCAAAAAGGACGAGGACAGGCGTCGAGAACATTGACCCACAGGTAATAAATTGCCAAGGTTCCCTCAAGTCAGGATTTCCTGCTGATCGATCTCTGGTGGCAGCCACACGATGACTCTCCCCTCTCCCGCCACGCCCGAGGCGGGCTCCGCGCCCACCGGCACCGCCGGGGCCCCGCCCGCCGGGACCGGCGCCGCACCAGCGGTGGGACGCTCGCCGTCCCAGCTGATGTGGCGGCGTTTCCGCCGGGACCGCACCGGCGTGGCGTCCGCATGCATCGTGGCTTTCTTCTTCCTCGTCGCGCTCCTGGCGCCGGTGATCTCGTGGCTGTACGGCAAGGACCCGTACACGACCTACGGCCAGAACACCCCCGGGCTGCTCAACGACTACGGCTACCCGATCGCGCCGAACGGCGGCGTCAGCGGCGACTTCTGGTTCGGCCTCGAACCGGGCCTCGGCCGCGACGTCTTCACGCAGCTCGTGTACGGCATCCGCACCTCGCTGTCCATCGCGATCGTGGTGACCATCATCACGACGCTGATCGGCGTGGTGATGGGCATCTGGGCGGGTTACGTGGGCGGCAAGACCGACTACGTGATCGGCCGGATCATCGACACGCTGCTCGCGTTCCCCTCCCAGCTGTTCCTGATCGTGTTCCTGCCGGTGGTGGAGGCGGCGTTCGTCTCGCCCGAGCAGGAGACCCCGGTCTGGCTGCGCTACGTGTCCATCTGCGTGGTGCTCACCGTGCTCGGCTGGGCCACCATCTCGCGGCTGCTGCGCTCGCAGGTGCTGTCGCTGCGCGAGCGCGAGTTCATCGAGGCGGCCAGGGTCACCGGGGCCTCCCCCGCGCGCATCATCTTCAAGGAGCTCCTGCCCAACCTGTGGACGCCGATCATCATCCAGTCCACCCTCGCGCTCCCGCTGTACGTCGGGGCGGAGGCGGGACTCGGCTTCCTCGGCGTCGGAATGACCGAGCCGACGCCGGACTGGGGCCGCATGTTCCTGGTCGGCTCCAACGTCTACCACCAGGACATCACCTACCTGGTGTTCCCCGGCGTCTCCATGGTGATCTTCGTGGTCGCCTTCAACCTGCTCGGTGACTCCCTCAGGGACGCCTTCGACCCCAAGACCCGGCGATGAGCCGCTACTCCGCCGTCCTCCCGCAGGGCCGGCACCAGATATCTCAGGAATCAGGAAGGGCGATATGAGACTCTCACGCAGGAGCACCGCCGCGGTGGTGATCCTCACGGCCGGGGCACTGACGCTGACGGGCTGCGCCAAGGGCGGGGGCGGCGGCCCCGCGGCGACCGCGGGCAGCACGCCGAGCAAGCCGCTGGAGAACACCGCGGTCGGCACCATCACCGTGGGCACGGCCGAGGACTCCAAGGGCCCGGCCCCCACCGTCGCCGGGTCCAAGCGCGGCGGCACGGTCAACATGATCGACCGGGACGACTTCTCCCACCTGGACCCCGGGCGCATCTACCTGAACTACAACTCCACCGTCTCGCTGCTGTTCACCCGGCAGCTCACCGGCTACCGCCAGGAGAACGGCAAGATCAAGCTTGTCGGCGACCTGGCCACCGACACCGGCACCACCACCGACGGCGGCAAGACCTGGAAGTTCACCCTCAAGGACGGCCTGAAGTGGCAGGACGGCACGCCGATCACCTCGGCTGACATCAAGTACAGCATCGAGCGCCTGTACGCGCCGTTCATCACCGAGGGCCCGACCTACGTCCAGCAGTGGCTGGTCGAGGGCGACTACCGCAAGGCGTACGAGGGGCCCTACGACGGCAAGTCGCTGGACGCCATCCAGACCCCCGACGACAAGACGGTCGTGTTCACCCTGACCGCCCCGCACCCGGACTTCAACTTCACCATGGCCATGACCGGCTACGGCGCGGTGCCGAAGGCGCAGGACACCAAGGAGAAGTACGACAAGAAGCCCTTCTCCTCCGGGCCGTACCAGATCGCCAGCCACGTCACGGACAAGTCGCTGGACCTGGAGCGCAACCCCAACTGGGACCCGGCCACCGACCCGATCCGCAACGCGTTCCCCGACAAGTGGCACATGGAGTTCGGCGTCCAGGCGCAGAACTCGACCGAGCGCTTCCTCGCGGACAGCGGCGCGGACAAGACCGCGATGACCTTCCACAACGCCATCGCGGCCGAGCGGGTGCAGGAAGTGCTGAACAACCCCGAGGCGATGGCGCGCTCGGTGCAGGGCCTCACGCCGTTCACCACCTTCTACAACATCAACACCAAGCGCATCACCGACCTGAAGGTGCGCCAGGCGATCATCAAGGCGTGGCCGTCCAAGCAGGCGCAGCTCATCTCCGGCGGTGAGGTCAACACCGGCCAGATCGCCACGACGGTGATGAGCCCGACCGTGCTCGGCTACGAGGCGTTCGACCTGTACGGCATGCGGGCCAAGCCGACCGGCGACCCCGAGGGGGCCAAGAAGCTCCTCGCGGAGGCCGGGCAGCCCAACCCGACCGTGGTCTACGCCTACAACCAGACGCCGACCCAGGAGAAGATCACGGTCGCGATCAAGGACGCGCTGACCAAGGCCGGCTTCAAGGTGGTGGCCAAGCCGCTCAACCCGGCGACCTACTACGACGCCATCGGCCCGGTGGACAACAAGTACGACATCTACTGGGGCGGCTGGGCCGCCGACTGGCCGACCGGCTCGACCGCCATCCAGCCGCTGTTCGACGGCCGGCTGATCACCGACAACGCCTCCAACTACAGCCACCTGAACGTGCCGGAGATCAACTCCGGGATCGACGCGGCCAACGCCATCGCCGACCCGATCGAGGCCGGCAAGGCCTGGGCGGCGCTGGACAAGAAGATCATGGAGCAGGCGGCCATCGTGCCCGAGTACTACCAGACCTACTTCGGTCTGTACGGCTCGGGGCTCGGCGGCGTCGAGTTCGACCCGCTGTCGGGCGAGCAGTCCCCGCTGAACGTGTACGTCAAGTAATCACTCGCGGCGCCGCCGTACCGGACCTGTGCCCGGTACGGCGGCGGCCGCGGACCACCCCGCCCGTCCGACCACCGGTTCTGCCGGCAGGAGAAGCAGCCCGAGGGGCCATGTTCCGGTTTTTCGTCCGCCGAGTCCTCGGCGCCGTCGTGATCCTGCTGATCATCAGTGCCGTCACGTTCTTCCTCTTCTACGCCGTGCCCCGTGACCCGGCCCGCGCGTTCTGCGGCAAGATCTGCCCGCCGCAGAACCTCTTGCTGATCCGTCACAACCTGGGCATGGACGAGCCGCTGTTCGTCCAGTACTGGCACTGGCTGGCCGGCATCTTCACCGGCCGCGACCTCGTGCAGTTCGGCACGTGCGACGCGCCCTGCCTCGGCTACTCCTTCGCCACCCAGGAGCCGGTGTTCTCCGCGATCCTGGACCGCTTCCCCGTCACCCTGTCGGTGACCGCGGGGGCGGCCGTGGTGATCCTCTCGTTCGGCGTCATCACCGGCATGATCGCCGCGTGGCAGCAGGGCAAGCCGCTCGACAAGATCGCCAGCACCTCGTCGGTGATCGGCGCGTCGCTGCAGATCTACTTCGTCGGGCCCCTGCTGGTGTTCTTCATCGTGGACAGCATGGGCTTGCTGCCCCGGCCCTCCTACATCCCCTTCACCGAGGATCCGCTCGGCTGGTTCGTCCACCTGCTGATCCCCTGGGTGGTGCTGTCGATCATCTTCACCGCCAACTACACCCGCATGACCCGCTCGGTGATGGTGGAGCAGCTCGCCGAGGACTACGTGCGGACCGCCCGCGCCAAGGGCATGTCCAGCCGCACCGTCTTCCTCAGATTCGCCTGGCGCGGCGCGATGATCCCCATCGTGACCATCTTCGGCGTGGACCTCGCCACCCTGCTCGGCGGCGCCATCATCACCGAGCAGACCTTCACCCTGCACGGCATCGGCGAGCTCGCGGTGCGCGCCGTGCAGAACACCGACCTGCCCATGCTGCTCGGCGTGACACTGGTCGGCGCGTTCGCCATCGTCGTACTCAACATCGTGGTGGACGTCCTGTACGCCGTCATCGACCCCCGCGTGCGGCTCACCTGACATGCCCGCAGCGACCACCTCAAGGAGCACCGAGTGACCACCGTGACCTGGGAACGCGAACCGGCCGCGCCGCGCGGCCCCGGGCCGTTCCTGTCGGTCAGGGAACTGTCCGTGCAGTTCAGCACCGAGGACGGCGTCGTCCACGCGGTGGACCGGCTCTCGTTCGACCTGGAGAAGGGCACCACCCTCGGCATCGTCGGGGAGTCCGGCTCGGGCAAGTCGGTGTCCACCCTGAGCATCCTCGGGCTGCACGACCCGTCCACCACCAAGATCGGCGGGGAGATCTGGATGGAGGACCGGCAGCTCGTCGGGGCGCCGCGCGCCACGATGGAGAAGCTGCGCGGCGACCGGATCGCGATGATCTTCCAGGACCCGCTGACCTCTCTGTCGCCGTACCACACGGTGGGCCGCCAGATCAGCGAGACCTACCGCAAGCACAAGGGCGTCAGCAAGCGCGAGGCCAGGGACCGGGCCGTCGAGATGCTGACACGGGTCGGCATCCCGCACGCCAAGAGCCGGGTGGACGACTACCCCCACCAGTTCTCCGGCGGCATGCGCCAGCGCGTCATGATCGCCATGGCGCTGGTCTGCGACCCCGACCTGCTCATCGCCGACGAGCCGACCACCGCGCTGGACGTGACGGTGCAGGCGCAGATCCTCGACCTGCTCAAGGAGCTGCAGCAGCAGTTCGGCACCTCCATCATCCTGATCACCCACGACCTCGGCGTGGTGGCCCGCACCGCGCACGACGTGCTGGTGATGTACGCCGGCCGGGCCATCGAGCAGGGCGGCGTGCGCGAGGTGCTGCGCGAGCCGCGCCACCCGTACACCTGGGGGCTGCTCGGCTCGATGCCGAGGCTCGACTCCAACGTCGACCTGCCGCTGATGCCGGTGCGCGGCACCCCGCCCAGCCTGCTCAACCCGCCGCCCGGCTGCCCGTTCCACCCCCGGTGCGACTACCGTGAGCTGGTCGGCGGGGACGTGTGCTCCACCGAGCGGCCCGAGCTCTCCCCCGCCCAGGGGCACAGGGACGCCTGCTACCTGACGCTCGCGCAGAAGCGGGAGATCTTCGACGGCCAGATCAAGGAACGACTGTGAGTGAGACCCTGCTGGAGCTGTCCGGCCTGACCAAGCACTTCCCCGTGACCGGCGGGCTCGTCTTCAAGCGGCAGATCGGGCGCGTGCACGCCGTGGACGGCGTCGACCTGACCGTCGAGGCGGGGCACACCCTCGGCCTGGTGGGCGAGTCCGGCTGCGGCAAGTCGACCACCGGGCGGCTGGTGGCCCGGCTGCTGGAGCCCACCGCCGGGCAGATCCGCTACCGGGGCAACGACATCGCCCACGCGAGCCGCCGGGCGCTCAAGCCGATCAGGTCCGAGATCCAGATGATCTTCCAGGACCCGTACTCGTCGCTGAACCCCCGCCACACGGTGGGCGGGATCATCAGCGGGCCCATGGAGGTCAACGGGATCAACCCGCCCGGCGGCCGGCAGAAGCGGGTCCGGGAGCTGCTGGAGATCGTCGGGCTCAACCCCGAGCACTACAACCGGTTCCCGCACGAGTTCTCCGGCGGGCAGCGGCAGCGGATCGGCGTCGCCCGGGCCCTCGCCCTGGAGCCGAAGCTGATCGTGGCCGACGAGCCGGTGTCCGCGCTGGACGTGTCGATCCAGGCCCAGGTGGTCAACCTGCTGCAGCAGCTGCAGCGCGACCTCGGCATCGCGTTCCTGTTCATCGCGCACGACCTGGCCGTGGTGCGGCACTTCTCCCAGCGGGTCGCCGTGATGTACCTCGGCAAGATCGTCGAGGTGGGCGACCGCCAGTCGATCTACGAGCGGCCCCGCCACCCGTACACCCACGCGCTGCTGTCCGCGGTGCCCGAGGTGGACCTGGACGACAAGCCGCCGATCGAGCGGATCCGGCTCACCGGCGACGTGCCGTCCCCCATCGACCCGCCGTCCGGCTGCCGGTTCCGCACCCGCTGCTGGAAGGCGCAGGAGAAGTGCGCGCTGGAGGAGCCGCCGCTGACCCGCATCGAGGGCAACCACGAGGGGCACCTGACCGCGTGCCACTTCCCCGAGGCGCCCACCACGCACGGCAGGGACATCATCCTGGACCCCGCCCTCGCCTAGCCCGGCCCACCGCGGGGGCGTGCCGGGCGCCGTAGGTTGGACGGTGAGATCGTCCGCCGGGGTCGCGAGAGAGCGGGAGGCCGCCGTGACGGCGTTGCGGGGCAAGAAGGCCGTGGTGACCGGAGGGTCGCGGGGCATCGGCCGGGCCGTCGTCCAGCGGCTGGCCAGGGACGGCGCCGAGGTGGTGTTCACCTACGCCTCGAACGCCGGCGCGGCCGGCAAGGTGGAGCAGGCCGTCAAGGCGGCGGGCGGCACCGCGCACGCGGTGCGGGCCGACCTCACCGAGCCCGGCGCGGCCGCGCGGCTCATGGAGACCGCCGCGGAACGGCTCGGCGTCCTCGACGTCCTGGTCAACAACGCCGCGCTGGAGTTCGTCCCGACGCCGCTGGCCGAGCTGGACGACGAGGTGTTCGACCGGGTGATGGCGGGCAACGCCCGGACCGTCTTCGTCACCCTGCGCTACGCCGCCCGCCACATGCCGGACGGCGGCCGTGTCGTCAACATCTCGACGATCAACACCGTGCGCTCCGCCCCCGGCATCGCGCCGTACGCCGCCAGCAAGGGCGCCATCGAGCAGCTGACCCTGGTCGCGGCGCAGGAACTCGGCCCGCGCGGCATCACCGTCAACACCGTCTCGCCCGGCGCCACCGACACCGACCTGCTGCGCGCCACCAACCCCGCGGAGGCCCTGGCGGTGGCCGCGTCGATCACCCCGCTGCGGCGCCTCGGCGAGCCGTCGGACGTCGCGGACGTGGTCGCGTTCCTCGCCGGGCCGGGCGGCCGGTGGGTCACCGGGCAGAACATCAGGGCAAGCGGCGGCCTGGCCTGAGGCGGCCTCAGACCAGGCGGGCGGCCTGGGCGCGCAGCTCCCGAACGGCGCGGGCCGGGTCGTCGGCGCCGTAGACGGCGTTGCCCGCGACGAACACGTCCGCGCCGGCCTCGGCGCAGCGCTCGATGGTGGCCGCGGAGACGCCGCCGTCGACCTGGAGCCAGATCTCGCCGCCGTGCTTGCGGATCAGCTCGCGGGCCTTGCGGATCTTGGGCAGCATGATGTCGAGGAACGGCTGCCCGCCGAAGCCCGGCTCCACGGTCATCACCAGCAGCATGTCGATCTCGCCGAGCAGGTCCTCATAGTCCTGCACGGCGGTGCCGGGGTTGAAGGCGAACCCGGCGCGGGCCCCCGCCTCGCGGATGCGGCGCAGCGTGCGCACCGGCGCGGTCGCCGCCTCGGCGTGGATCGTCACGCTGCTCGCCCCCGCCTCGGCGTAACCGGTGGCCCAGCGGTCCGGATCCTCGATCATGAGGTGGCAGTCGAGCGGCAGAGTGGTCGCCTTCACCAGGGACTCCACCACCGGCAACCCGACGGTGAGGTTCGGCACGAAGTGGTTGTCCATGACGTCGACGTGCAGCCAGTCGGCGACACCGGCCACCTTCGCGGCCTCGTCCGCGAGCCGGGCGAAGTCGGCGTTCAGAATGCTGGGTGAAATCTGTACGGCCATGATGCCGCAGTCTAGGCCCCCGCACCCGCCACGCCGGCCGGCACGCCCGGTATACCTGCCCCGCGTACGCGAGCCGCGCGCGACCGGCTCGGTCACGGCTCGGCGATCGGCGCCCGGTGGCCCCGATCGCGGGCGGCCAGTCCCGCCACGACGTCGAGGAAATCGTCGAGGTCGGCCTGGTACTCCGCGTCCCAGTCCACCGGGGCGTCCAGATGCTCCGCCAGCAGCCGATGACCCGGCAGCAGGTCGGGCCGTAGCTGGGCGCGGCGGCTGCGGGTGTCCAGCGAGCCCTCGGAGAACCGGCCGCTGACCTCAGAGATCGCGTATCCGATGATGAAGGTGCTGATCATCCGCTCCATCCTGGGCACCTGCGCAGGCTCGACACCGGCACGCAGCAACGCCTCGAACAGCAGGTCGATGACCATGATCGCGGACGGGCTCACGGCCGGACGGGTGAACAACAGCGGGACGACGGAGGGGTACCGGCGCGCCACGGAACGGACCTCGGCGGCCAGATGCCGGATCGTCTCCCTCCAGTCGAGACCGCTCGCCGGCCGGGAGATGTCGGCGAGCATGCGACCGATGATGGCGTCCAGGAGCTCGTCCTTGTTGCGAAAGTACCCGTAGAGCGCCATCGACGTCAGTCCGATGCGGGCGGCGACCGCGCGCATCGACACCGCCTTGATGCCTTGCTCGGCCGCGACGAACAGGGCGGCATCGACGATCTCGGCTCGGCGCGAGTCCTTGAGCTTCCGCATCGTCTCAGTCTACACTGTAGACTGGTATACGGCGTAGACTGAGGAGGTCGCGATGCTTCGAGCGGTCGGCTTGACGAAGCGCTACGGCGACGTACGCGCCCTCGACGGGTTCACGCTCGTCGTGGAGCCAGGTGAGGTCGTCGGCCTGGTCGGGCACAACGGCGCGGGGAAGACCACCTTCGTGGAGATCGTTTGCGGTCTCGCCCGCGCCGATGCCGGCACGGTGACGATCGGCGGCCGGGCGCCACGCTCCGCTCGGGGCGATCTGGGGGTGGCCCCGCAGCACATCGCGCTCTATCCCGGTGCCACCGCCCGGGAGCACCTCGTGCTCTACGGCCGGTTGGCCGGGTTGCGCCGGGCGGCACTCGCGGCCGCGATGGACGAGGTCGTCGAGGCGATGCTGCTCACAGACCTTCTCGACCGGCGCGCCGGGCTGCTCTCCGGGGGGCAGCAGCGGCGGATCCAGGCCGCGATCGCGCTCCTGCACCGGCCGGGTCTTCTCCTGCTCGACGAGCCGACCGCCGGCGCGGACCCGCAGACCCGGCAATCGCTGCTGGCCGCGGTGCGCCGGCGCGCCGCCGCCGGGGCCGCGGTCGTGTACACCACGCACTACCTGCCCGAGCTGGCCGAGCTCGGCGCCACCCTCGCGGTCGCGCAGCGTGGACAGATCATCGCCCGCGGGACCAGCGAGGAACTGCTCAGCGGCCTGACAGACGAGGTTCGCGTACACATCGACGACAAGGAGCTCCGGATGCGCACCAACGACGCCGCCAAGACCCTGGTCGAGCTGCTGAGCGGGCCACACGGCCCGGTGCACGGCATCGACATACGCAAGGCCTCCATTGACGACCTCTACCGGTCGCTGGCGTGACCGATGCTCACCGAATCCCTGTACCGGGTTCTCGCCCTCGCGCGGATCAACTGGGCCCTGCGGCTGCGTGACCCCGGCCAGTTCATCAGCTACCTGCTGATGCCGATGATCCTCATGCTCGTGTTCAAGCCCATCTACAACCGTGCGTTCTCCAGCGGCACGACGCAAGTGGTGACCGGCATGCTGGTGATCTTCTCGACGCTGGCGCTGGCCATCGTCGGCACCGCGACGCTCACGGAACGGACCTGGCACACCTGGGACCGGCTGCGGTCCACCCGTGCCACCACCGCCGAACTGCTGCTCGGCAAGGCGCTGCCGGTCTTCCTGGTCCTGCTCACGCAGCAGACGATCCTGCTGGCCTACGGCATGCTGGTGATCGGGGTGCGTCCGGCCGGGAATCCGTGGCTGGTGGCGCTCGCGGTGTCCTCCTGGGGCGCGACCCTGCTCGCCATAGGCACCGCGATCGCGGCCACGGTCCGCAGCCACGGCGAGTTGAGCGCGACCTGCGACATCGGCGCGTTAACGCTGACCACGCTGGGTGGCGCGTTCGTCCCCGTCGACATGTTCCCCGGGTGGTTGCAGGTGGTGGCACCGGTGTCGCCGGGTTACTGGGCCCTGTCCATGCTGCAGGCCGCGCTGCGCGGGAACGTGCAGGGAACGCTGCTTCCGGCCGCCGTACTGCTGACGGTCGGCGCCGCCGCCGGGACCTACGCCATCTGGCGGCTGAGCCGCGGCCTCGGCCGCACGACGGTGCTCTGAGCTTCGCGCCGTCCGGATGACCGGCCACCGGGCCGGCGGCCCGGTGGCCGGCGCGGTCACTCAGCGTCTCCTGGCCCGCAGACTCTGCTTGCGGCGGTCGACGCGGGCCTGCCGGTCCGCGCCCGGCTCGGCGTCCTCGGGCGCCGTCGCCGGTGTGGTGGCGTCGACGAGCGCGGCCGGCCGCGACGTCTCGTGCGGGTCCTCAAAGGTGGACCGGAGGCTCCGGCCGACGATCTCGGTGAAGTCCTGGGTGGACACGACCAGATGCGGCTCGTCGCCGCGCAGCGCGTCGAGCATCGCCCGCCAGCCCTGTTCCTGCCCGATACCGAAGGCGGCCCGCCGCCGGATGGAGAGCTCCCGCGCCTCGGGGGTGTACCCGCTCCGGCCATCGGCCCGGGTGTCCCAGACCCACTCGCCCCAGCCGATCGAGACGACTCGGGTGCCGGACAGCGGCCTGGCGTACGCGCAGGCGTCGAGGTAGGCGTTGGCGGCGCAGGAGCCGAGCCGGCCCGCGCCGCCGCCGGTGGCCACATCGGTCGAGGAGAACAGGACCACGAACCGGACCTGCTCGCCCGTCAGCTCCCGCAGCAGCGCCCGGGTGCCCGCCACCTTCGGCGCCAGCACCTGGTCGATGCCGGCGATGGTCGTGAACCGGGTCAGGCCCGCGCCGGGCACGCCGGCGGCGTGCAGCACCCCGTCGAGGCCGCCGTAGCGCTCCTTGGCCAGATCGACGGCCTGCCGCACCACGGTGTGGTCGGCGACGTCGCCGCTGACGACGGTCACCTCCGCGCCCCGGCGCTCCAGTTCGAGCACGTCCCGCAGACGGCGCCGCAGATCCAGGGCCGCGGCCTCGCCGCCCAGCACGGCCGGCCACTCCAGGGCCGCGGCCTCATCGCCCAGCACGGCCGGCCACCGGCCCCGCGGCGGCAGCGGAGTCCGGCCGAGCAGAACCAGCTTGGCGGCGTACTCGCCGGCCAGGCGTCGCGCCAGTGCCATGCCGACGGCGCCGAGGCCGCCAGTGATCAGGTAGACGCCGCCGCGACGCGGCCCCGGCACCGGCGGGGCACCGGCCGGGACGGCCGGGCGCGGTGCGGGGTCGTACGACGGCGTCCAGCGCCGTCCCTCGCGCAGCGCCACGACCCGGTCGGCCGGTTCGCCGAGCAGCTCGTCGACGAGCTGCGTCAGCACGTCGCTGATCGGCTGCCCGGCGTCGACCAGGCGCGCCGCGGTGCCCGGGTACTCCACCGGCAGCAGCCGGCACGCGCCGACGGCGGTGGCCTGCTCAGGCCGCATGCGCGCGGCGTCGGCGGGCAGCACGTGCTGCGAGCCGGTGGTCACGACGTCGCACCGCCAGGTGAGGCCGAGGTCGCCGTAGGCCTGTGCCAGGCCGACGAGGGTGTGCAGGCCGTGCCGCACGGCCCGATCGGCCGGGTCCTCGGCCGGGTCCTCGGCAGTGGCCTCGCCGGGCGTTTCCAGGTGCCACAGGTGGACCACCCGGGTGGGCATGCGCCCGGCCGCCTTGAGGGCGCCGAGCAGCGCCCGCGCGTCTTCGGGCACGCCGGGCCGGATGGTGAAACCGCCCCCGGCCTCGGCGTACCGTGCGCCGGGCGAGACCAGGAGGTACGAGGCGCCGAGCGCGTCGAGGCGGGTGGTAAGGGCGTCGGCGACCGGTTCCGCGCCCGGTGCGGTGAGCACGAGCCAGACGCCGCCGGCCGGCGCGGGCCGCCGCGGCGCGGTCTGCCGCCAGACGGGCAGGTAGAGCCACTGGTCCTCGGGCAGCAGCGGCAGGGCCTCCAGCTCGTCCTTGCGCGAGGTGGGGCCGGCGGTGGCCCGTCCGGTGGCGGCGTCGCGCCGCGCCTCCAGCCAGAACGGCCGGCGTTCGAAGGGGTACGTCGGCAGCGGCACCCGGCCCGGCGGCACCGCCCCGCCGAGACCCTGCGCCCCGCCGTGACCTTGCGCCCCGCCGTCGCGCCCCTGGTAGGCGAGCCAGTCGACGTGCGCGCCGGCGAGCCATATCCGGCCGAGCGCCTCGGCGAGCACCTCGTCGCCGGCCCGGCCGTCCCCGGCCGCGGGCTGCGTGGGCAGGATGAGGGACCGTCGGTCCTGCCCGCACGCCGGATGGGCGCGCACCATGGTGCCCAGCGACCGGCCGGGTCCGATCTCCACGAAGCCGGTGTCGGGGTCGGACAACGCCGCGGACACCGCGTCGGCGAAGCGGACGGTGGCGCACATGTGCGCGGCCCAGTACCCGGGGTCGGTGACCAGGTCGGCGGTGGCAAGGGCGCCGGTGACGTTCGACAGGTAGGGCAGGACCGGCGGGTGCGGCGTCACCGACGCGGCGACCCACGCGGTGAGCTCGTCGCGGACGCCGGCGAGCATCCGGGAGTGGAACGCGTGGGTGGTGCGCAGGTCGCGGCAGGCCACACCCCGCCCGGTCAGTTCCCGGGCCAGCCTCGCGACCGCCTCCGTCGCGCCCGCGACCACGACCTGGTCGCCGTTGTCGGCGGCGAGGTCGACGCCCCGCGCGGCGAGGTCCGGGACCAGGCCGCGCAGCCCGGCCTCGCCGGTCGCGACGGCGAGCATGGCACCGGCCGGCCGCGCCGCGATCAGGCGCGCCCGGTACGCCACCAGCCGCAGCGCGTCGCGCAGGGACAGCACGCCGGACAGACAGGCGGCCACGTACTCGCCGACGCTGTGGCCGATCATGGCGCCGGGCGTGACGCCCCAGTGCATGAGCGTGCGGGCCAGCGCGTATCCGGCGACGAACGCGGCGGGCTGGGCCACCTCGGCGCGGCGCGGCGGCGCCGCGCGCGGATCCTCCTCCGCCTCGATCCCGCGCGGTGCCCGCGACACGGCCTCCCGGCCGGCCGGGCGCGGTGGTGTGAGCAGCAGCGCCCGGACGTCGACGGCGAGCGGCTCGTCGAGCAGCGCGCCGCATTCGTCGACGTACGCGCGGAACACCGGTTCCGTCGCGTAGAGACCGGCGACCATGCCGGGGAACTGCTCGCCCTCGCCGGCGATGAGGAAGGTGACCGGGCGGGCGCGCCAGGACTCGCGACGGGTGCGGGCCGGGGCGCCACCGGTGGGCTCGCCGCGCAGCAGAGCCGCCGCCTGCGCGGTCGACGCCGCGACCAGGACCCGCCTGTGGTCGAACACCCGGCGTCCGGCCTGCAGCGTGAACGCGACGTCGGCCAGGCGCGGGGCTCGCTCGTCCAGGTGCCGGGCCAGCCGGGCGCAGGACTGCTCGAGCGCGGCCTCCGAGCGGGCCGACACCGGCAACACGTGGTGGCGGCGCGGACCCGGCGGGCGCTCGGGCACCGGCGGAGGCTCCTGCACGACGACGTGGGCGTTGGTACCGCCCGTGCCGAGGCTGTTGACGCCGGCGATGCGCGGCCGGCCGGCCGACCGCGGCCAGGGCACCGGCTCGGCGCTGACCCGGAACGGGCCGCCCGCGAAATCGATCTTCGGGTTGGGGGTGCGGAAGTGCAGGGTCGGCGGGATGAGCTCCTCGCGCAGCGCCATGACGACCTTGATGAGCCCGGTGACGCCGGAGGCCCGGTCGAGGTGCCCGACATTGGTCTTCACCGAGCCGAGCACGCAGGGCCGCTGCCGCGCGACGTCGCCGAAGGCCTGGGTCAGCGCCGCCACCTCGATCGGGTCGCCGAGCTCGGTGGCGGCCCCGTGGGCTTCTACGTAACCGATCTGGTCGGCGCGCACACCCGCGTTCTCCAGCGCGGCCGAGACCGCCGCGGCCTGCCCCGCCATGCTCGGCGCGGCGAACCCGAACCTCATCGTGCCGTCGTTGTTCACGGCCGAGCCGCGGATGAGCGCCAGCACCGTGTCCCCGTCGGCGAGCGCCGCCCGCGCCGGTTTGAGCAGAACCACCGCCACCCCGTCGCCGTACATGGTGCCGCGGACGCCGGCGTCGAAGGTGCGTACGTGCCCGTCCGGAGACTCCAGACCGCCCGGCGCGTACAGGTGCCCCACCGTGTCCGGCACCCGCACCGACACCCCACCGGCCAGCGCGAGCTCACACTCCCCCGCGCGCAGCGCCTGGCAGGCCAGGTGCACCCCGACCAGCGACGTCGAGCAGAACGTCTGCACCGAGACGCTGGGCCCGGTCAGGTTCAGCTTGTACGACACCATGGTGCACAGCGCGTCCTTGTCGTTGCCGATGACCACCTCGAAGGAGCCGGCGTCCAGTTCCTGCTCGAACTGGGCACCGCGCTCCAGCATGTAGGTGCTCAGGTTGGCCCCGGCGAAGACGCCGACCCGGCCGCGCGTCTCCGGATCCGGGTAGCCGGCGACCTCCAGCGCCTCCCAGGCGCACTCGAGGAACAGCCGCTGCTGCGGGTCGGCGATGGTGGCGTCGCGGGGGCTGAACCGGAAGAACGCGGCGTCGAAGCCGCGTACGTCGTCGAGCACCGGGCGGGCGGGCACATAGGCCGGGTCGTCGACCAGGGCCGGGTCGACGCCGCTCGCCAGCAGCTCCTCCCGGCTGAACCGGCGGATCGACTCGGTCCCCGAGGCGATGTTCGTCCAGAACGTCGCCACGTCGGAGGCTCCGGGGAACCGCCCGGACATGCCGATGACCGCGATGTCGGTGTCCCGGACCTGGTCGCCGGTGTCGGTGACTGCCATGGTGCCTTGACCTCCAGAGGTGTCGGGTCGCCGGTGGTACGGGCGGCCCGGGCGGCGGCGTCAGCGCCGGGGGGCGCCGACCGGCTCGGGCAGCAGGGCCAGCACCTGCGGCGGGAGTTCCTGGTGCACCGGGGTGAACTCGTGCGCCAGGAACATGTCCCGGCAGTCGCGCCGGCGGACCTTGCCGCTGGTGGTGCGCGGCACGCCGGAGGCGATCAGGACGACGCCGGGCAAGGACACGTCGAACGTCCGCACGATCGCCTGGCGCACCCGCAACGCGAGTTCCCGCGCGGGCAGGCCGCGTAGCTGCGGGACGCTGGTCTCCTGCACGATCACCATGTGCTCCGGATCGCTGCCGGCCGCGAACGCCGCGCCGATCCTGCCTCGCAGCGCCGGGTGCACCGACTCGACGACCTGCTCGACGTCCTGCGGATAGATGTTGCGGCCGTTGACGATGATGAGGTCCTTGAGCCGGCCGGTGACGTAGACGTCGCCGTCCAGAAGGAAGCCCAGGTCCCCGGTGCGCAGGAACGGGCCTTCGCCGTCGGTGGTGTGCGCCCCGAAGGTCTCGCGCGTCTCGTCGGGCTTGTTCCAGTAGCCCCGGGCGATGCTGGCGCCGCGCGTCCAGATCTCGCCGACGGTACGCTCGGGCAGCACCCGCCGCGTCCGCGGGTCCACGATGCGCATCTGCTGTTCGATCGGCCTGCCGCTGCTGACCAGGACCGTGCCGGCCCCGGCGGGGGCAGGGACGATCTCGTGGCGGGCCAGCGCCTCCCGGTCCACCTCGCGGGTGACCGCGGCGCGTCCGTACGGGGTCGCGCTCACCGCGAGCGTCGCCTCGGCGAGGCCGAAGCCGGGCTTGACGGCGTCGGGGCGCAGTCCCGCCGCCGCGAATCGGCGGGTGAAGTCCGCCACCGTCTGCGCGCGGACCGGCTCGGCGCCGTTGACACAGGTGTGCAGCGTGCTCAGGTCCAGTTCGCGGAGCTGCTCGTCGGTGACCCGGCGCAGGCACAGGTCGTAGGCGAAGTTCGGGGCGAAGGTGTTGGTGGCGCGGTGCCGGGTCATCGCCTGCAACCAGTGCGCCGGCCGCTTGATGAAGTGGGTGGGGGTCATCAGCACGGCGTCGCCGCCGATGAACATCGGCGCGAGCAGCCCACCCATCAGGCCCATGTCGTGGAAGTGCGGCAGCCAGCTGACCAGGACCGTGCCGTCGTTCATGGCGCAGGCCGTGGTTATCTCCCGCTCGTTGGCCAGCAGGTTGGCGTGGGTGACGATCACACCCTTGGGTTCGCTGGTGGAACCGGAGGTGTACTGCAGGAACGCGACCGTGTCGGGCCCCACGCCCTCGGGCATGCGCCACCGTGCGGAGTCGCCCAGCGGTACGGCGTCGGTGACGACGCAGTCGAGCGCGTCGAAGCGGCCGTCGTCGCGCAGCAGTTCGACGACGCCGGGCGCGCTCTGCTCTGCGGTGAGCACCAGGCGCACGTCGGCGTCGATCATGATGCCTGAGATGCGCCTCATGCTGCGGCTGTCGTGCGGCATCGGCGCGGGCACCGGGATCATGCCCGCGTACAGGCTGCCGAGGAACGCGACGAGGAACTCGGCGCCGCTCGCGTAGACCAGCAGCACCCGGCTGCCGGTGGCCAGCCGCCGGGCCAGCCCGTCGGCCACCTGCCTGGCCTGCTCGTCGACCTCGCGGTAGCTGGTGCGTTCCTCCACCACACCGGTGAGGGTCTCCCGGACGAACGTGTAGTGGCGCCGGTCGGCGTACCGCTCCAGCGTCGCTCGGACATGGTGGACAAAGCTCGTGGGCATCGGCTTCTCCTTGTCGCGGGAACCCAGGCCCGGCCCGCGTACGGCCGGCAGGGCCGGTAGGGCCGGAAGACGTCTTAGGCGTACCGGTCGAAACAGTTCAGGGTCGTCCATCGCCCACCTTCCATCGCACGGGTGTGCTTCGACGTCGCGGGCCGGTGACCTGCGGCACGGGTCCCCGGGCACAGCACCACCGCCGCGACGTACCCGGCCGCGACGTCGAGCGGCCACAGCCGCCCCGTCGAGCGCGGGTCCGTGCCCAGCCGCACGGTGCCGGGACGCACCACGACGTCGCGCAGCCGGGCGATGCCGACGCCCCGGGCCTTGAGGTAGGCCTCCTTGGCCGTCCACAGGCGCAGGAACTGGTCGGCGCGGTCCTCACCCCGGGCGGCGGCGACCCGGTCCGCCTCCACCGCCGGGAACACGGACCGCGCGACCGCGACGTAGTCGACCAGTGCCGAGCCGTGCTCGACGTCGACGCCGACGCGCCCCGCGCCCCGCCACAGGGCGATCAACGCGATGTCGCCGCTGTGGGAGAGATTGAAGTCGAGCGGGCGGGTGCCGGGGCCGTCGCGCGGCTCCAGGCTCGGCCGGCCCGCCCGCGATGTGGCCAGCCGCAGCGCCCGGGGATGTACGCGGCAGGCCCGGCCGAGCACGGTGCGCAGTGCGGCGCGCGCCACCGTGTACCGGTGGCGGTCCTCGGCGAGGGCGAAGCACCCGGCCCTGGCCTGCTCGTCCGGGCTGAGCAGCGTCCAGGCGTGCCGGCGCGCGGCCACGTCCTGATCCAGCGGCACCCGCCACAGGCGCAGGCCGTGGGTCGGCGGTGGCAGGACGGTCAGCTCCACGGCGCGAGCTCCTCGGCGATCAGCGCGTGTACCCGCGGGGCCTGTTCCAGCACGGCGAAGTGACCGCCGTGCAGCGTGTGCCGGCGAAACTCCGCGCCGGTGCGCGCACCCCACGCGGCGACGTCGGCGACGGAGGCGCGGGCGTCGGCGGTGGCGGCGAACGCGGTGATCGGCACGTCCAGCGGCGGGTACGAGGCGTAGCGGTGGCTCTCGTTGACGGCGAAGTCGGCGCGCAGCACCGGTGCCATCAGCGCGAGCGCCTTGCGGTCGCCGAGCAGCGCCTGCGGGGTGCCGCCGAGCCGGCACAATAGATCGGCCAGCTCGTCGAGGGAGGCGCCGGCGAGCCGGGGGAGGGTCTCGGCCAGCTGCGGGGCCTTGCGTCCGGACACGAACAGCCGCGCCGGCGGCGGGCAGCCCCGCTCGATCAGCTCCCGCACCAGCTCGTACGCCAGCAGCGCGCCGAGGCTGTGGCCGAACACGGCGTACGGGCGGCTCAACGTGGGTTCGACCTCGCCGGCCAGGTCCGTCACCAGCGCCCGGCAGTCCTGGTACGGCCGCTCCCCCAGGCGGGTCTCCCGCCCGGGCAGTTGCACCGGCACCGCGCCGATCCAGGCCGGCAGCCCCGCACCCCACTGCCGGTACGCCGAGGCGCCGGCCCCGGCATGCGGCAGGCACAGCAACCGCAGGCGTGCTCCGGCGGCCACCGGAAAGGGCAGCCACCGGCTGGTCCCGAGGTGTACGGACACCGTCGCGTCTCCCGCCCGGTCAGCCGGTGAGCAGGCTGACGTAGGACGGCAGGGGCGGGATCGCGTCGAGGCCGGCCCGCAGGGTCACCTGCCGGTCGTCGCGGTCGATCTCGCGGAACCCGGCGAACGCGTAGGCGATCTGCATCATCCGGTTGCGGCCGGTCTCGACCAGGTCGGCGCGCAACTCCACGCCGGCGTCGCGGGCCTGGCGCAGGAGGTGGTTGAGCACGATCGTGCCGACGCCGCGCGACATCACCCGGCACGACATCAGCAGCAGGCGCAGGTGCCAGATCTTCTCCGAGGTCTCGATGAGGACCAGCCCGATCTTGCCGTAGGAGCCGAACCGGTCGTCGAGGGTGACCACGTACAGCAGGTGGTCGTCGGAGGTGCGCAGCTTGTCGAGGTCGTCATAGGAGTAGGTGCGGCCGGTCGAGTTGAGCTGGTTCGTGCGGACGGTCAGCTCCTCGGCGCGCTGGAGATCGTCACGCGCGGCGGTCTCGATGCGCACGACCAGCTTGAGCTGGGCGAGAAACTCCTCGCTGGTGCCGACGAAGCGCTCCTCCTCGTCGTCGCGGCTGATCTGGCCGAGGTACATCTCGCGGCGCAGGCGCGACTCGCCGGTGACGAACCGGGGCCGGAACTCCGGTGTCCGCAGCGCCTCGGCGAGGTCGGCCGGGTCCACGCAGACGACCTGCGGGCAGGCCGCGGCCACCTCGGCCCGTTCGAACTCCTGGTCGTCGACGAAGGCGATCGCGTCGAGCCCGATGTTGAGCTTCTTGGCGATCTGCTGGACCGAGTGCGACTTGGCGTTCCACCCGATCTGCGGGTAGAGGAACCTGTCGGCGAGGCCTGTCTTCTCGACCTGCGCCCAGGCCGCCTCGTGGTCGTTCTTGCTGGCGACGGAGTGCAGGATGCCCAGGCCGTCGAGCGCGTGGATCGCGTCGACGACCTCCGGCTTCACCGTCACCGCGCCGTCCTCCAGCAGCACGCCGTCCCACAGGGTGTGGTCGAGGTCCCAGACCACGCACTTGACCCGGCCGCGGCGCTTCTCCTCGGACAGTTCGTCACCCATGAGCGGTCTCCCTGTACGCGTCGGCGGCGATCGTGATCCGCTGGATCTCGTTGCTGCCCTCGATGATCTCCATGACCTTGGCGTCGCGGAACAGCCGCTCCACGGGGTGTCCAGGGCCGCAGCCGGCGGCACCGTGGATCTGCACGGCCTCGGCGGCGTGCCGGGCGGCCGCGACGGAGGCGAAGTACTTCGCGACCCAGGTGGCCATGAGCGTGCCCGCGTCGCCCCGGTCCTTGAGCCGCCCGGCCTCCTCGTAGAGCAGCCGCGCGGCCCGGGTGTCGGTGACCATGTCGGACAACTTCGCCTGGATCAGCTGCAGGTCGCGCAATGGTCCGGAGCTCACCTCGCGCTGGGTGGTGTAGCGGGCGCAGGCGTCCAGGCAGGCCTGCAGGATGCCCACCGACCCGGCGGCCACGCTGTAGCGGCCGAGGTCCAGCACGCCGGTCATGACCATGCCGGCGGCGAAGCCGTCCGGGCCGATCAGGGCGTCGGGTCCGGCCTGCGCGCCGTCGAAGGTGATCTCGGCGAGCATGCTGCCACGGGTGCCGACCATGCCATCGATCGGGGTCACGGTCACGCCCGGGGCGTCGCGCGGCACCAAGAAGGCGCCGATGCCGCTGCCGGTCCGCGCGAACACCAGGAACAGGTCGGCGCGTTGCCCTCCCGTGATCCACTTCTTGACGCCGTCGACGACCCAGCCCCGCGCTCCGCGGGTCGCCCGGGCCGTCAGGTTCGCGGCGTCGCTGCCGGCGCCCGGCTCGGACAGGCAGAACGCGCTCAGCACCGTTCCCGCGGCGAGCCGCGGCAGCCACCGCTGCCTTTGCTCCGGGCTGCCGAAGCGCAGCACGGCCCAGGACACCATCCCGTGCACGGTCAGCAGGCTGCGCACCGACGAGCAAGCACGGCCCACCTCCTCGTGAACGTGGCCCACGGTCAGCATCGAGGCTCCCTGGCCGCCGTACTCGACCGGCAGGAACGGCGCCCACAGCCCCGCCGCGCCGATCCGGTCGAGCGTCTCCTGCGGGACGCGGCCGTCCCGGTCGAACCGGCCGGCCAGCGGCGCCACGTGGGTCTGCGCGAAGCACCGTGCCGCGGCCCGGTCCACGGCCGGGGCCAGGTCGAGGGCGCCGGGCTCCGTCAGCGTCGAGGTCATCGCCGTGCCCGCCGTCAGACCGACGCCGTCTGGCGGCCGACCAGAGCGGCGATCGAGTCGATGGTGCGGAAGTTGTCGATGCGCAGTTCCTCGTTGGGCACCGTGAAGCCGAACGTCTTCTCCACGAACATGACCAGCTCCATCGCGAACAGCGAGTTCACGAAGCCGAGCGAGAAGATGTCCTGGTCCTGGGCGAACTCCACCTGCGGGTAGCGCTGGTGGATGAAGGCGGCGATGGTCGTCGTGTCGTGGTCGGACATGGTGTCCCTCCCGGTGGTGGTTGCGGCCGGACCGAACTGTGCGGCCGGTCAGGCGGACGTGCCGTAGTCGTAGAAGCCGCGGCCGGACTTGCGTCCGTGCAGGCCGGCGTCGGTCATGGTGCGCAGCAGCGGGCAGGGCCGGTACTTGCTGTCGCTGTAGTGCTCGTACAGCACCTCGACGCTGTAGAGGATGGTGTCGACGCCGATCAGGTCGGCGGTCTCCAACGGCCCCATCGGGTGGCCGAAGCAACTGCGGAAGACCTCGTCCACGGCCTCGGCGGTGGCGACGCCCTCATGCACCAGGAACGCGGCCTCGTTCACGGTCAGCATCAGCACCCGGTTGGAGATGAAGCCGCAGGCGTCCTTGACGTCGACCGCCTTCTTGCCCATCGCGCCCAGCAGCTCGCGGGTGCGCCGCACCGTCTCGGCCGAGGTGTGGTGGCCCGGGATGAGCTCCACCGCCGGCTTCATCGGCACCGGGTTCATGAAGTGCACGCCGATCACCTGGTCCGGCCGGTTGGTCACCGACGCCACCTTCGTGATCGGCAGCGCGGAGGTGTTGACCACGAACACGGTCCCCGGTTTGCAGATCTGGTCCATCTCCCGGTAGAGCTCACGCTTGAGCTCCCAGTTCTCCGTGATGTTCTCGATCACGAAGTCGGCCTCGGCCAGGGCCTCGGGACCCGTCGCGGTGGTGATCGACGCCAGCACGGCGGCGGCGTCCACGGCCGGGCCGCCGAGCAGCCGGCTCATCCGCGCCTGCGTCTCGACCTTCCGCAAAGCGGAGTCGAGCACCTGCCGGTCCTTGTCGATGAGGACCACCTGGTGCCCTGTCTGGGCCAGGTTCTGGGCCACGCCGACGCCCATCACGCCGGCTCCGGCGACACCGATCACGCTCATGGTCCACGTTCTCCTCTCAGGTGGTGGGCTGGTCACCGGCCACGGGGCCGAGCTCGGCGGCGTACCGGCGCAGGGTCGGGTGATGCAGCACGGTCATCACCGACACCGGGACGCCGAGTTCCCGCTGCACCTGGCCGGTCAACTGGGTGGCGAGCAGGGAATGGCCGCCGAGTTCGAAGAAGACGTCGTCCAGGCCGATGCCCTCGACGCCGAGCACCTCACTCCACACCCGCGCCAGGCGCCGCTGCAGTGGCGTCGCCGGCGGCATGAACGGTGTGGTCAGATCGGGGCGGGGATGACGCGGCGCGGGGGCCCGCTCGGGCGCCGGCGCGGCGGGTGCCGAGGCCGTCCATTGAGCCTGCCGGGCCGCGAGAGGGCCGCTCGAGGTGACCAGCCGCCCGAGCCGCGGGATCAGCGACCAGGCCCGGTCGAAGACCTCCACGCCCTCGGCGACGGTCATCGCGTACGCGGCGATGGTCGTGCCCGGCGCGAGGTGCGCCTCGGCGCGGGTGCGCCACGCCTCCCAGTCCACCGACAGCCAGCGGCCCGCCCCGGCCTGCCGCGCCGCGAGGGCGTACGCGTCGAGTGCCGCGTTGGCGCCGGCGTACGCGGCGAAGCCCAGTCCGCCGAGGACCGCCGCCAGCGACGACAGCGTCAGCCGGTGCGGCGCCCGGTCGCCGAGCGCCTCCTGCAGCGCGAGGAAGCCGTGCACCTTCGGCCGGAAGTGCGCCGCGGCCTGCGCCGCCGTCATCGCGACGGCGGTGTCGAAGTGGTCCTGATGCGACACGCCCGCGCCGTGCACCACCGCGTCCAGCCGCCCGAACCGCTCCTCGGCCGCGGCGACGACCTCGCGCATGCGCGCCGGGTCGGCGGCGTCGGCGGTCAGCGCGAGCACCTCGGCGCCCGCCTGTTCCAGCGCCAGCACGTTGCGCAGGCCGCGGCGCACCCGTTCGTCGACGTCCGGGCGTCGCAGCCACGCCTGCCATTCCTCGCGCGGCGGAAGCGCGGAGGCCGCGGTCAGCACCAGCCGGGCGCGGACGGTTCGGGCCAGGTGCTCGGCGATCGCGAACCCGACCTCGCCCAGGCCGCCGGTGATGAGCACGACCGCGCCGTCGGGCAGCCCGTGCCGGACCGCGTCGCGGGCGACGGGCGGCACCGGCAGCTGCTCGTAGTCGCGTACCCAGCGGCCGCCGTCGCGGTGGGCGACCTGCGGGTCGCCGCCCTCGCTCGCCTCGGCGAGGAGGTCGCTCACCGCCTGGTCGGACGGCGGCGCGTCCCAGGGCACGTCCAGGTCCACGTGGCGGCAGCGGATGCCGGTGTGCTCCTGGTTGAGCACCAGCGCGAGGCCGCCCAGGGTGGCGTCCTCGGGGCGGCACAGGTCGTCGCCGGCGACGTGCTGCGCGAGGCGGCTGAGCAGCAGCATCCGCGGCGGCTCGGCGGCGGGCCGGCGCAGCAGCGCCGCTGCCAGCGCGCGGGCGCCGTGGAAGCCGTGCCGCTGGGCCTGGTCGAAAGCCGCGGCCCGCTCGTGCGCGCCGGCGCCGGCCGGGACGGGCCCGCCGGGTCCGGGGCCCCACAGCACGGTGCGGGGCGGCGCGCCGAGCGCCTCGAGGAGGCGTTCGTGGTCGCCGTGGTCGTCGACGCGGACGGTGAAGCCGTCGGCGACGGATCCGCCGAAGGCCGGTCCGGGGCGTACCGTCCACACCTGCGCCCCGGCGGCGCGCAGCCGGGCGGCCACCGCCTCGCCGAGGGGCCCGTCTCCCTGGACCAACCAGGGCCCGAGTTCGCACAGCCGCTGCGCGGACGCCTCGGCGAACAGCGGCCGGCCGCGCCAGACCGGCTGGTAGAACCAGTCGGCGACCTCACCGTGGCGGGCCAGGTCAGGCTCGCCTGTGACGGCCGTGGTCGCGGCCGGACGTCCCGGTTCGATCCAGTAGCGCCGGCGGTGGAACGGGTAGGTGGGCAGGGCCACCCGGCGCCGGTGGCCGTCGGAGAGCGCCGCCCAGTCCCAGTCCACTCCGGACAGCCACAGGTCGCCGAGGCGGTGCAGCAGCCAGGCGGCCGCGCCCCGGTCGGGTGGCGTCAGGCTCAGTGCCGGG
Organism: Sphaerisporangium aureirubrum; assembly: GCF_042658925.1. Lineage (NCBI taxonomy): Bacteria > Bacillati > Actinomycetota > Actinomycetes > Streptosporangiales > Streptosporangiaceae > Sphaerisporangium > Sphaerisporangium aureirubrum. Next base: position 27,663 of record NZ_JBHSRF010000052.1, on the reverse strand, counting down.
CCGGCCGGCGCGCCCGGCTCGGCGAGCGGCAGGTCGGCGAGCTCGTCGCGCCGGTGGGCCGGGCCGGTGAGCTCGGCGATCCGCAGGCCCGCCGCGGCGAGCAGGCGGACCAGGGCCGCCGGGCCGCCGGCGTGCGCCAGGCCGGGGATCGCGTCGGCGAGTTCCTTCCAGGCCCTCGCGGAGGCCGGGCCGGGGTCGGGCAGGTCCAGCCGGACCGGCGGATTGCGTCGCTCGGCGGTCCCGGTGGACCAGCGCGCCGGGTCGGCGAGCGCGGCCAGCGCGGCGTCGCGGTCGGCGCAGACCACGTGGGCGCGAACCGCGAACCCGGTCCGCGACTGCTGCAGGGTGTACGCCACGTCGCCGAGGTCGAGGCCGGGGTGGGCGGACAGGTGCGCGTGCAGCCGTCGCGCGACCGCTGCCACCGCGTCCTCGTCTCGCGCGGACCAGGCCAGCAGGTACGGCCCGGGCCCGGCCGGCCGCGGGGCCGGTTCCGGAGGCTCGCGCAACACCACGTGCACGTTGGTGCCGCCGAGGCCGAACGAGCTCACCCCGGCGTGGCGGGGACGTCCGTCGCGGGGCCAGGGCCGCTGCTCGGTCAGCACGGAGAACCGGCCGCCCGCCTCGGCCAGCGCCGCGTTGGGCGTGCGGTAGTGCGGCGTGCCGGGGAGCACGCCGTGGCGCAGGGTGAGGCAGGCACGGATGAGCCCGGCCACGCCGGAGGCGCGATCCATGTGCCCGTGGGTCGGTTTGAGCGAGCCGAGAACGGTCACCGGGCGCGGGCCGGCGGGCGGGCGCTCCTGCTCGATCGCGGCGAACGCCTGGCGCATCGCGGACAGCTCGACCGAGTCGCCGAGCATCGTGCCGGTGGCGTGGCACTCGATGTAGCCGATGTCGGCCGGGTCCACTCCGGACAGCCGGATCGCGTCCTCGATGACCGCGGCCTGGCCGGTGGTGCCCGGAGCGGAGTAGCCCGCCTTGCCGCGGCCGTCGTTGTTCATCGCCGAGGCGAGGACCACGGCGTGGATCTGGTCGCCGTCGCGCAGGGCGTCGTCGAGTCGCTTGAGCGCCACCACGCCCACCGCGTTGGCCACGACGGTGCCGTTGGCGGCGGCGTCGAAGCTGCGCACCGTCCCGTCCGGGGAGACGATCCCGCCCTCCTCGTACCGGTAGCCGGCAGGCTGGGGCAGGTCGATCGAGGCGCCGCCGGCCAGCGCGACGTCGCTCTCGTAGGTCAGCAGGCTCTGCACGGCCAGGTGCACCGCCGACAGCGAGGTGGAGCAGAAGCTCTGCACGCCGAGGCTCGGGCCGCGCAGGCCGAGCTTGTAGGACACCATCGTGGTGAGCGCGTCGCGGTCGTTGCCTGCGGCGAACTGCAGCTTGCGCAGCGAGCCGGTGAGGTCGGGGCGGGTGAGCAGGTTCTGCTGCAGGTAGTGGCTGAAGCCGCAGCCGCCGAAGACACCGGTGGAGCCGGGCATCCGGTCGGGCCGGTAGCCGGCCGCCTCCAGCGCCTCCCAGCAGCATTCGAGGAACAGGCGGTACTGCGGGTCGGTGGCTTCGGCCTCGCCCGGGGTCAGCCCGAAGAACGGGGCGTCGAACAGCGCCACGTCGTCGACGGGCGCGGTCACCCGCACATACCGCGGATCAGCGAGCTGGTCGTCGCCGACTCCGGCCGCGCGCAGTTCCTCGTCGGTCGCCCGGCGCAGCCCGGGCCGGCCGGCCCGCAGTGCGTCCCAGAGCCCGTGGACGTCGGTGGCGCCCGGGAACCGTCCGGCCATCCCGATGACGGCCACGGCCGCGCCGGTCTCGGCGTCGTCCGGCTGGTTCATCGCTTCCTCCTTCGCTGGGGCGCACCGTTCTGCAAGGCCACGCGCCGCCGGTCGGCCCGGTCCCGCCGCTGCCCGTCCGCGCCGGGCTGGTCGCCGTCGGCGCCGTGCCGCAGCGTGTCGGCGAGCCGGGCCAGCTCCTCGACCGTGGGCGCCTCGTAAAGCACGTGCGGCGGCAGTTCGGCGAGATCCAGGGCCCCCCGCAGGCGCCCGATCAGATCGATGCCGATCAGCGAGTTGCCGCCGAGCTCGAAGAAGTTGTCGGCGATGCCGACCTGGTCCAGCCGCAGCACCTCGCCCCAGGCCCCGGCGACGATCTGCTCGGTCGCGGTCTGCGGCGCGGCGTACGCGGTGGCCAGCTCCGGTCGCGGGTAGCGGGTGCCGGGCGCGCCGTCGCTCGGCCGGCGCACCGTGTCCACGTCGAACCCGGTGCTCAGCCGCACGATCGAGCCGAAGTCCTGGGTGGACACGATGACGTGCGGCAGGCCGGCCGCCAGGCTGCGGCACAGTGCCCGCCAGCCCTCGTCGAAACCGATGCCGAAGCGGGCCCGGTGCCGGGTGAAGAACTCGCGCAGCGCCGGGTCGTAGCCGTCGAGACCGGCTGACCAGGCGTTCCAGCGCCACTCCCCCCAGCCGACGGCCACGGTGCGCCGCCCTGTTGTCGCGCGGGCTCGCGCGAAGGCGTCGAGGTAGGCGTTGGCGGCGCAGTAGTCGACCTGTCCGGGGCCGCCGCCGGTGACCGAGGTGATCGAGGAGAACAGCGCCAGGAAGTCGAGCGCGATCTCGTCGCTCTGCCCGGTGCGCAGGGCCGCGGCCAGGGCCTCGGTACCGGCGACCTTCGGCGCCAGCGCCCGGCCGAAGTCGGCCGGATCCTTCAGCTGCATCAGGCCGATGCCGGGCACGCCCGCGGCGTGGAAGACGCCGTGCAGCGCGCCGAACCGCTCAAACGCGCGGCCGACCGCCTTCTCCACGTCGGGCGGACTGCTCACGTCCCCGGCGACGACCTCGACCTCGGCGCCGGCGTCGAGCAGGCCGCGCACCGCGGTCACCCGCCGCCGGGTCCGCTCGTCGACCTCGCCGGCCGCACCGGTGGCGATCGCGTCCCAGTCCCGGCGCGGCGGCAGGCCGGTGCGGCCGAACAGCACCAGCCGCGCCCGGCGCTCACGCGCCAGTTCCTCCGCCATCGCCAGGCCGATGCCGCCGAGGCCGCCGGTGATCAGGTAGACGCCCTCGTCGCGCAACAGGTCGCCGCCGTCGGCCACGCCGGGCAGCCGGGCGTGGTCGCAGGCCCAGCGCATGCCGTGGCGCACCGCCACCACCTGCTCGCCGTCACCGGCCAGCACCGCGTCGAGGACGCATGGGCCGGCGGCGTCGGGCACGTCGATCAGGCGGGTACGCACCCGTGGGTACTCCAGCGGGATCACCCGCACCGGGCCGGTGACCATGGCCCGGGCCGGCTGGAGCTCGTCGCCGGGCAGCACCTGCTGGGTGGCCCGGGTCACCACGTCCAGCGCCCAGTCGCCCCAGCCGACCTCGCCCGCGGCGCGGGCCAGCGCGGTGAGCGTCTCGAACCCGAGCCGGACGTGCTCCTGCTCGGCCGGCGGGTCGGCCAGCGTCCACAGGTGCAGCACCCGGTCCGGCTGGAACTCGCGCGTACGCAGCTCCCGCAGCAGCCGTACGGTGTCCTCCAGCGAGCCGGGGCGGATGCGGAACCCGTCGCCGTCCTCGGCGTACTCCGGCCCGGCGTGCACCAGGACCGTGTCGCCGCCCACCGCGGCCACCGCGTCCCGCACCGCCGTGGTCAGCTCGGCGGCGCGGCCCGCGCCGGTGAAGACCAGCCACGAGCCGGTGGCCGGCCGGACCGCGCCGGCCGGTGGCAGTTGCCGCCACGTCGGCGCGTACAGCCAGTCCTGCTCGTCGAGCCTGGGCAGCCGGCCGACCTCCGCCAGCGGGCCGCCGCCTTCCTGACCGGGCACGGATGCCCCGGCCGGTCGCGGGCGGCTGCCGGAGGCGCTGTCGAGCCAGTACCGCTGGCGCTGGAACGGATAGGTGGGCAGCGGCACCCGGCGCCGGGCGCGTGCGCCGCCGGTCGGTCCGTGCATGGCCTGCCAGTCGACGCTCACGCCGGTCAGCCACAGCCGGGCGAGGCCGTCGGTCAGGGCCAGGTCGTCGGGGCGCGGGTCGTGGGCGGCGGGCAGGGTGGCGACGATGAGCGGCCACCGCGCGCGGGGGCAGTCGGAGGAGCGGATCATCGCGCCGAGCGACTGGCCCGGGCCGATCTCCACGACGGCCAGGTCGGACCGCTCGACGACGGCGCGCATGCCGTCGGCGAAGCGCACCGTCTCGCACATGTGGCGCGCCCAGTACGCCGGGTCGCAGACCAGGCCGGCGTCGGCGGGCGCACCGGTCACGTTGGACAGGTAGGGCGTCGCCGGCGGGTGCAACGTCACGTTCGCCGCGATCCAGGCGGTCAGCTCCGCACGCAGCGGCGCGAGCTGCCGGGAGTGGAACGCGTGGGTGGTGTCCAGCTCACGGCTGGCCACTCCCTGCGCGGTCAGCCGCGCGGCCAGCTCCCGCACGGCGGCCACGGTGCCCGCCACGACGAGACTGTCGGGGCCGTTGACCACGGCCACGTCCAGCCCGGCCGGTTCGAGCGGGCCGAACCGGTCGCACAGCCGCGCCCGCGACAGCGGCACCGCGAGCATCGCCCCGGCGGGCATGGTCGAGATCAGCGCCGCCCGGTGGGTCACCAGCCGCAGCGCGTCCCGCAGCGAGAGCACGCCGGCCAGGCAGGCCGCCACGTACTCGCCGAGGCTGTAGCCGATCATGAGCTCCGGCTGCACGCCCCAGGCCATCAGCGTGCGCGCGATGGCGTACTCGGCGGCGAACACCAGCGGCTGCGCGACGTCGGTGCGCCGCAGCGCCGCGGCCCGCTCGTCACCGGAGCCGGCGTCCGCGGCGCGGCCCAGCAGCGCGGCGAGGTCGTGTCCGCCCGCACGCGCGCCGGTCAGCAGCCCGACCGTGTCGATACGGGGATCGCACTCCCGGATCACCACCGCGCACTCGTCGAGCGCCGCGCGGAACACCGGTTCGCGCCGATAGAGCTCGGTGACCATGCCGGGGTACTGCTCGCCGACGCCCGCGAACACGAACGCGGCCCGGCGCTCGCGAGTGGCGTCGGTGCGGGCCATCGGCCCCGGGGCGCCCGGCAGGCCGGCCAGCGACGCACCCGCCTCCTGGAGTGACGCGGTGACCAGGGCCCGGCGGTGGCTGAACACGGCGCGTCCGGTCTGCAGGGTGAAGGCCGCGTCGGCGAGCTGCGGGGCGTCACCGGCCAGCAGCCGCTCGCCGAGGCGGCGGCATGCCTGCTCGGCGGCCTCGTCGCCGCGCGCGGACAGCAGCAGCGCGTGGTAGCGGCGCGCGTGCCCGGCGGGCTCGGCCGGGTCGGCGGCCGGCGGCTGCTCGACCACCATGTGGACGTTGGTGCCGCCCATGCCCAGCGAGTTGACCCCGGCGATGCGCGGACGGCCGGGGCCGCCGGGGAAGGGCGTCAGCTCGGCCTGAACGTAGAACGGGCTGCCCGCGAAGTCGATCTCGGGGTTGGGCTCGGTGAAGTGCAACTGCCGGGGCAGCACCCCGGCCCGCACCGCCAGCGCCGCCTTGATCAGCCCGGTGACGCCCGCGGCCCGGTCGAGGTGCCCGACGTTGGTCTTCACCGACCCGAGCGCGCAGGAGCCGCGCTCCACGTCCGAGCCGAAGGCCCGGGTCAGCGCCGCGACCTCGATCGGGTCGCCGAGCGGCGTGCCGGTGCCGTGCGCCTCGACGTAGCCGACGTCCTGCGGGCGGACGCCCGCGTCGGTCAGCGCATCGCGGATCACCGTGGCCTGCCCGGCGACGCTGGGCGCGGTGTAGCCGACCTTCATGGCGCCGTCGTTGTTCATCGCCGAGCCGCGGATGACGGCCCAGACGGTGTCGCCGTCGCGCAACGCGTCGGCCAGCGGCTTGAGGACCACGACCGCGGCGCCGTCGCCGAACATGCTGCCGCGCGCCTGGGCGTCGAAGGCGCGTACGTGCCCGTCCGGCGAGGCCATGCCGCCCTCCTGGTAGAGGTGCCCGACCCGGTTCGGCACCCGGATCGACACGCCGCCGGCCAGGGCCAGCTCACACTCCCCCGCCCGCAGGCTGCGGCAGGCCAGATGCGCCGCCACCAGCGAGGTGGAGCAGAACGTCTGCACCGCGATGCTGGGCCCGGTGAGGTCGAAGGTGTACGACACGGTGGTGGTGAGGGCGTCCTTGTCGTTGCCCATCACCGCCTCGTAGTCGTTGACCTCCCCCGCGGCGAGCAGGTCGTACTGCCCGGAGTGCATGAAGTAGGTGCTGATGTTGGTGCCGCCGAACACCCCGACCCGGCCGCGTCCGCCGGGCGCGCCGTACCCGGCGTGCTCCAGGGCCTCCCAGCACACCTCGAGGAACATGCGCTGCTGCGGGTCGGTCAGCGCGGCCGCGCGGGGGCTGAAGCCGAAGAACCCGGCGTCGAAGTCGGCGATGCCGTCGAGCACGGGCCGGGCCGGCACGTAGTCGGGCCGCCCCGACAGTTCGGGGCCGACACCCGCCTCGGCGAGTTCCTCCGGGCTGAAGAAGCTGATGGACTCGGTGCCATCGAGGAGGTTCTGCCAGAGCTCGGCGACGCTCGCGGCGCCGGGGAACCGTCCGGACATGCCGACGATGGCGATGCGCTGGTCGCGTACGGGCGCGTCCGCGACCGGCGCGATGATCCCGGGCGCGGGCGCCGCGACGGGCGTGGTGTGTGCAGCCACCGGCTCCGGGCGGGGCTCGGCGGGAGTGGTCGTGGCCGCGGCGGTGGGCGGCGGTTGCAGCAGCATGGCCAGGCTCCGCACGGTGGGCGCCTCGAACAGCGCCACGGCCGGCAGCCGCGTGCCGAGCTCCCGGGCCACGGTCGTCAGCAACTGCAGTCCGAGCAGCGAGTTGCCGCCGAGGTCGAAGAAGTTGTCCTGCGCGCCGACCTCCCGCAGGCCGAGCTGCTCGGCCCAGATCGCGGCGAGCCGCCGTTCGACGCCCGGCGCGGGTGGCACGAACGGCTGCGCCAGGTCCGGGCGCGGGAACCGCTGCACCTCGGACGCCGGGGCGGCCGGCTCGGGCAGCCGGCCCGCGATGCGCCGCGCCGGGTCCGCCGCGGTCGCCGTCATCGCCGGGTACGCCGACGCGAGCGCACCGTCGAGGGCGGCCGTGCTCTGGTCCACCGTCATCGCGTGCTCGACGAACGCCGCACCCGGCCCGCCGGCGAGGCGCCGCGCGGTCGGGGCCCAGGTGTCCCACTGCACGGCGAGCCAGCGCGTCCCGCCCGGCACGGCCTCGGCCGCCTCGGCCACCGCCGTCAGCGCGGCGTTGGCGGCCGCGTACGCGGCGAAGCCGATGCCGCCGAGCACCGCGGCGACCGACGAGAACAGCAGGCAGAAGTCGGGAGCCTGGGTCGCGGGCAGCTCGTCCAGCACCTCGCGCAGAACGCGCGCCCCACCGAGCTTGGGCGCGAAGTGCCGCTCCGTGCCGGCCGCGCCCAGGTCGCGCAGTGCGACGAAGCCGTCCAGCCCGGTCTCGCCGGCCGCGTGCACGACCCCGTCGATGCGGCCGTGCCGCCGCGTGAGCTCGCCGACCAGTTCGCGCATGCGAGCCGTGTCGGTGACGTCGGCGACCGCGATCTCCACCTCGGCACCGGCGGCGGTCAGGCGGCCCAGCGCGGGCGGCGTTTCGGACCGGCCGGTCCTGCTGGTGAGCACGACGCGTGCCGCGCCGCGCTCGGCCAGGTGCGTCGCGACGAGCGGGCCGACGTCGCCGAGCCCGCCGGTTATGAGATAGGTGCCGCCCGCCCGGATCGCCGAGCGAGGCGCCGCCGGTGCCGGGACGGGCGCGTGCCGTGCGACCAGGCGCACGCCGTCGCGGAGCGCGACGGCGACGTCGTGTGCGGGCCGGCGGGCCTCCTCCAGCAGCGCGTCCGCCACGCCGGCGGCGTCCGTGTCGGCAGCGCCGAGATCCACGGCGCGGCAGAGCAGCCCGGGGTACTCCTGGCGCGCGACGAGGCACACCGGTGCGACCGCGGCCTGCTCGGGCACGGGGACGTCGCCGGGCGCCGCCGCGCAGCCGCCGCGGGTGACGGCCAGCAGCTGCGGTCCGTCCAGCACCGACTCGCCGAGCGCACGGGCCAGCGCGGCGACGCTCGCGAAGCCCAGGACCGCGTTCCGCGCCGGGTCGCGCGCGTCGAGCGCCCACAGGTGCATGGCCAGCACGGGCCGGTCGCCGGCCTGTTCCCCGGCCCAGCGGACCAGGTCCGCGTAGTGGTCCGGGCGCTCCGGGTCGATGGCGCAGCCGTCGCCGGCGAGCCGGAGCCCGGCCCCCGGGCGCACCACGGTGAGGGGGACGCCCAGCTCCGTGAGGCGGGTGCGCAGGTCCCGTCCCGTCGGGCCGTCGTCGGCCAGGAGCAGGACGTGCGGTGGGGACGGCCACGGCGCGGGTGACGGCCCCGGCACGGGCTCCCACGCCGGCGCGGTGAGGAACACCTCGCCGGGCGGCTCCGCGGCCGGTCCGGCGCCGGGTCCGGACGGACGCGCGGCCGTGTCCGTCCCCGCTCCGGGGGCGGCCGCGAGAGCGGCGCCGGCGCCGGCCGCGGCGGGCGGGTCGATCCAGTAACGCGCGCGGTCGAGCGGGTGGCCGGGCAGATCGACTTTGCGCAGCGGGCGGCCCTGGTGGAACCGTGCCCAGTCCACCGGCACGCCCGCGAGCCACAGCCGTCCGATCAGGGCGTACGCGGCGTGCTGCGCCGTGCCGGTGTCACCGTCGAGGCGCAGCGTCAATCCGGTGGTAGGCGATGGGCGTCGCGTCGCGCTCGACAGCAGGCCGTCGGCACCGAGTTCGAGCAGCACCGTGTCCTCGTCGCGGGACAGCGCGTCCGCCGCCGTGAAGTCCGCGGCGGTCAGCAGCCGTGCCCACGTCTCGGGGTCCCGGGCGGCGGTCGCGTCGATCGGCTCGCCGGTGAGGTTCGACCACACGGCGATCGCGGGCGCGGTGAAGGTGACGTGCCGCCGCAGCCAGTCGGCCAGTGCCGCCGGGTCGGTCAGGTCGGCGGCCGTCATCGCGACCGCGAGCGCCTCGCGTAGCGGCAGCGCGCCGGCCAGACAGGCGGCGACGGCGACGCCCGTCCGGTGTCCGAGCACAGCGGCGGCGCCGACCCCACGGTCCCGCAGCCACCGGCCCAGCCCGTACGCGGCGGCGAACGCGGCGACCTGCGGCGGGCTCGCGGCCAGGCTCCGGATCGGGGCGCCGGTGACCTCGGCGGCCCGCGCCAGGCAGTCCTCGACCGGGTCGCGGAACCATGGTTCGGCGGCGTGCAACCCCTCGGCCCAGCCGAGGTCGGTGTGCCGGTCCGGGACCAGCAGCCGGACCACCCGGTCGGTGCGCGGCTCCTGGCGTGCGGCCACGTCCGATCCCGCCCGCAGGGCCGTCGCGGCCGCGCCCGCGCCGGTGGCGACGACAAACCGCCGGTGCTCGAACGCGGCCCGGCCGCGTTGCAGCGTGTGCGCGACGTCGGCCAGGAAGCCGTCGGGGGTGTCGCCGGTGAGCCGCCGGGCCAGCCGCCGGGTGAGGCGGTCGGCGGCCGACGCGGTGCGGCCCGACCAGACCAGCAGCTCCACGCCCGTGCCGCCGGTCGTCTCCCGGGCGAGGTACGGCGCCTCCTCCAGCACCACGTGCGCGTTGGTGCCGCCGATGCCGAAGGCGCTCACCCCGGCCCGTCGCGGGCGCTCGCCCCGGGCCCAGTCGCGGCGCTCGGTGACCACGTCGAGGGTGGCGCCGCCCAGGCGCAGCTGGCGGTTGGGCGTACGGAAGTTGAGGGTGGCGGGAAGTCGCTCGTGGTGCAGGCTGAGCGCGGCCTTGATCAGGCCGGTCGCCCCGGCGGCGCGGTCGAGGTGGCCGACGTTCGTCTTCACCGAGCCGATGAGACAGGTCTGCCCGTCGAACACCTTCTGCAGGGCGGCGAGTTCGGCCGCGTCGCCGAGCGCCGTGCCGGTACCGTGCGCCTCGAGGTAGTCGATGTCGCCGGGTACGAGGCCGGCGCTGGCCAGCGCCTCGGCGACCACGGCGGCCTGGCCGCCGACGCCAGGTGCGGTGAAGCCGACCTTGCGCCCGGCGTCGTTGTTGACCGCCCAGCCGCGGATCACCGCGTACACCCGGTCGCCGTCGCGCAGCGCGTCCTCCAGCCGGCGCAGTGCCACCACCGCGACGCCGCTGCCCACCGGGGTGCCCAGCGCCGACTCGTCGAACGCGGCGCAGCTGCCGTCCGGCGAGGTCATCCCGCCTTCCTGGTAGAGGTAGCCGACCCGGTGCGGCACCTGCACGGAGACGCCGCCGGCCAGGGCGAAGTCGCACTCGCCGCCGGCCAGGCTGGTGGCGGCGGTGGCGACGGCGACCAGCGAGGTCGAGCAGTAGCTCTGGATGCCCAGGGACGGCCCGGCCAGGCCGAGGATGTGCGACACCCGGGTGGTGAGCGAGTCCTTCTCGTTGCCCAGGCCGATCGCGAGCTCGCCGGTGGAGGCGACCAGGGGCTTGTTGGGCAGCAGGTTGTTGGTGAGATACGTGCTCCACGCGGCGCCGCCGAAGATGCCGATCAGTCCGTCGAAGCGCGACGGGTCGCAGCCGGCGTCCTCCAGCGCCGTCCAGGAACACTCCAGGAACAGCCGCTGCTGCGGGTCGAGTAGCTGCGCCTCCTTCGCCGACAGCCCGAAGAACGCCGGGTCGAACAGGTCGACGCCGTCAAGGACCGCGCCGGCCTTCACGTACGCCGGGTCGGCCAGCAGGTGCTCGCTCACCCCGGCGCGGCGCAGTTCGTCGTCGGTGAACCGGGTGACGCCGGTCCTGCCGTCGTGGAGCAGGGCCCACAGTTCGCGGGTGTCGGCCGCGCCGGGGAACCGGCCCGCCATACCGACGATCGCGATGTCGGTGCCCGATAGCCCCGATAGCTCCGTGGTGGTCTCGTCCGTCATGCCGACCCCCCTCGCCTTCGCTCGCCGCCGTTGCCCGTGCGTGCCTGCCGCCGGCGTCGCCCGCGTTCCCTCGCCGCGACGGGCTCCGCACCGGCCGGCTCTCCGCCGATCCGGGTGGCGAGCTCCGCGACCGTGGGATGCTCGAACAGCGCGGCCGGTGGCACGCTCACCCGCAGTTGCTCCTCCAGCGCGCGCACGATGCTCATGCCGACCAGGGAGTTGCCCCCGAGGTCGAAGAACGGGTCGTGCACGCCGATCTCGCCGATGCCGAGGAACGCGCTCCACACCCGCGCCACCTGCCGCTCCAGCGGGTCGCGCGGCGCGACGTAGGCCTGGCGGAGCACGGGCCGCGGATAGCGGCCGGCCTCGGCGGTCTGCTCCCCCGTGCCCGCCTCGCCGGCGAAGCGCGCCGCGGCCGGGGTGTGCAGCTGCGTCCAGCGCCGGGCGAGCAGGTCCAGCGGCTCGCCGACGACCATGACGGTGGACCGGCCCTCGGCGGCGAGGCTCACCGCGCGGGCGCAGCCCTCGGCCTCACCGATGCCATGGCGCTCGCGGTAGTCGCGTACGGCCTCGGCCAGCGCCGGCGAGTGGGCCAGCGCCGCCGACTGCCAGGCATCGTGCTGCCACGGTCCCCACAGCACGGAGCAGACACGGGTGCCGGTCGGCTCGTCGACCGCGGCGGCGAACGCGTCGAGCACGGCGTTGGCCGCGCCGTAGTCGCTCTCACCCAGGCCGCCGACCTCGCCGACGACCGAGGAGTAGCACAGCAGCAGCTCCAGCCGCTCGCCCTGCGGGGCGCCCGGCCCGATCAGCTCCAGCAACGGGCCCAGGGCGGCGACCTTGGGCGCGAGCACGGTCCGCGCCTGCGCCGGGGTCTTGTGCTGGATGAGACCGCCGCCGGGGACACCGGCGGCGTGCACTATCCCGTGCAGCGCGCCGAAGTGCCGCCGTGCCTCGCCCACCGCCCGGCGCAGCTGATCCGGGTCGCCGGCGTCCGCGCCGAGCAGCAGCACCTCCGCCCCGAGCGCGGCCAGCTCGGCGACACCGCGCGCCGTCCGCGCGAGCCGCTCGTCACCCGTACGGGCCACGGCGGGCAGGTCGGCGAGCGGGGGCAGCGGGCCGCGACCGAGCAGCGCCAGCCGGCGTACGCCGGCGCGGGCGAGTTCCCGCGCCAGGGCCAGGCCGAGGCCGCGGGTGCCGCCGGTGATGAGGTATACCCCGTCCGGCCGCCAGGCGGTGGCGCCCTCGCCGATGGGCGGGCGGGTGCCGGGCCGCCAGGTCCGGGACCACCGGTGTCCCCGCCGCCAGGCGACCAGCGCGCCGGGGCCGGTGGACTGCTCGCCCAGGTGCAGCCGCCGCAGCTCCTCGCGGACCTGACGGGCGCGCTCGGTGACGCCGCCGCGGGTGTCGACGTCCAGTCCCGACCAGCGCGCCCCACGGTACTCATGGGTGAGCGAGCGTCCGAACCCGTGCACCACGGCCCGCTCCGGCGCGGGCGCGTCCCCGCCGACGACCTCGGCGCAACCCGCCGACACGGTCAGCAAGCACAGGTCGGGTCCGGACACCTGGCCGCCCAGCGCCTGGGTGAGCAGCAACAGGCTGTCGAAACCGTGACGCAGCGCGCCGTCGAGCGTGGCGTCGGGGTCGCGCGCCGCGTCGCCGAGCAGCGCACCGGGGACGAGGCTCCACAGGTGGACCACGGTCACCGGGCCGGGGCCGTCACCGAGTTCCGCGACGAGCCGGCGGTAGTGGCCGGCGTCGGCGGGGTCGATCGAGCACTGGTCGCCCTGCCGGTGGTAGCCGTCGCCGGGACGCGCCTCCAGCACCGTGCCGCCCTCGGCACGCAGCAGCGCGGCGAGGTGCGCGCCGATCCCGTCCGGATCCGCCAGGATCAGGTGCCGTCCCGCGGGCACCGGGGCGGTGTCCGGGGCCGGGCGGACGCCGTCGCGGGTCCACTCCGGAACGTAGGTGAGCAGGCCCGGCGGCGTGGCTCGCGTGAACGCGGACGCGGCGTCCGGGCCCGGCTCGGGCCAGTAGCGCGAGCGCTGGAACGGGTAGGTCGGCAGGCTCACGATCCGGCCGGCGCCGCCGTGGCCGGGCTCGCCCGCGCCGCGTTCCCACAGGTCACCGAGGGCGCGCAGCACGGTGCCCCGCTCACCGGCGCCGAGTTCGGGCCGCGTGCGGCGCTCCTCGGGCGAGCGCAGGGTGGCGACGACGACGCCATCGGGGCCGGCGAGGCCGTTCTGGCGCAGCAGCGTGCCGAGGGTGGTGCCGGGGCCGGCCTCGACGAGGACGTCGGCGAGCCGCCGCAGCTCGGCCACGCCCTGTGCGTAGCGCACCGGCCGGCAGAGGTGGTCGGCCCAGTAGCGCGGGCTGATCGCGTCCTCGTCGGTCAGCCAGGTTCCGGTGGTGTTGGAGACGATGGGCACGGAGGGTGCCGAACGGGCGACGCCCGCGACCACCGCTTCCAGGTCGGTCCGGACGGGGTCGAGCAACGGCGAGTGGAAGGCGTGGTCGCTGCGCATGCGCACGGAGGCGACACCGCGATCGGCCAGCCGGCGGGCGGCGTCGGCGACCGCGTCGGCGGTGCCGGACAGCACGGTCATGGCGGGCCCGTTCAGGGCCGCGACGGCGAGCGGTCCGGCGGCGAGGACGTCGTCGAGGTCGTCAGGTGCCGTGGCGACGGCCAGCATGGCGCCGCGCGGGACGGTCTCGATGAGCCGGGCCCGCCGCACCACCACGGCCAGCGCGTCCTCCAGGGTGAACACGCCGGCCAGGCAGGCCGCGGTGTACTCGCCGAGGCTGTAGCCGAGCAGAGCGGCCGGGCGGATGCCGCGGCTGCCGAGCAGACCGGCCAGGGCCATCTCGACGGTGAACACGTACGGGTGGGAGAGGCCGGCGCGGGCGAGCGGGTCGTCGCCCGCGGTACCCGGCCGCGCGGCCACCAGGGCGGCGAAGGCGTCACCGTCCGCCGGCGCGGGGTCGGCGAACAGCAGCGGAGCGAGGTCGACCCCGTGGTCGCGGGCGAGCACGTCCAGACACCGGTCCACGACGTCGGCGAAGGCGGGCTCGGTCGCGTAGAGCTCCCGGCCCATGCCCTGGTGCTGGTCGCCGACACCGGGAAGCAGGTACGCCACGCGGGGCCGGTGTCCCGCGTGCCGCAGCACGTGCCCCGGGATGAAGGGTGTGGCCGACAGCTGCGCCACCGCGTCGGCGGTGCCGGCCACCACCAGCGCGCGGCGCGCCGGCAGGCGGGTGCGTCCCTCGTCCAGGGTCCGGGCCACGTCGGCCAGGCCGGGTGCGGGCGCCTCGGCCAGGTGCCGGGCCAGGCCCGCCGCCTGTTCCCGCAGCGCCTCGGGACTCGCCGCCGACAGCAGCAGCAGGCGCGCGTCCGGGGCCGCGGCGGGCGCGACGGCCCCGGCCCCCTCGGGACTCGCCGCCGACAGCAGCAGGCGCGCGTCCGGGGGCGCCTGCAGCACGCAGTGCGCGTTGGTGCCGGACCAGCCGAACGAGCTGACCCCGGCGACGGCCGCGGCGGGCGCCGGCGGCAGCTCCAGGTGCCCCGGCACGGGCCGGACCGGACCGTCGGGGTCGACGGCGGCGTTGGGGGTGTCCAGGTGCAGGTTCGGCGGCAGCTCGCCGTGCTCCAGAGCCAGCACCGTCTTGATCAGGCCGGCCATGCCCGCGGCCGCCAGCAGGTGGCCGACCTGGGTCTTGACGGCGCCCACCCACAGCGGTGCGGGGCGGGGCGCCGCACCGAAGACCTCTCGCAGGGCGGACAGCTCGATCTCGTCGCCGAGCGCGGTGCCGGAGCCGTGGGCCTCGACGAACGCCACGTCCTGCGGGGCGACACCGGCGTCGGCCAGGGCGGCACGGATGACGGCGGTCTGCGACGCCATGTTGGGCGCGGTCAGCCCGTTGCTGCGGCCGTCCTGGTTGACGGCGGAGCCGAGCAGGACGGCGCGGATGCGGTGCCCGTGGCGTACTGCGTCGGACATCCGCTCGAGGATCACCACCCCACCGCCCTCGCCCATGGCGAAGCCGTCGGCGCCGGCGTCGAAGGTCTTGCAGCGGCCGTCCCGGGCCAGCATCGACATCGCGCATCCCTGCACGAAGGCGTCCGGGTGCAGGATGAGCGAGGCCGCCGCGGCTATCACCAGGTCGGTCTCGCCGCGGCGCAGGCTCTGCCCGCCGAGGTGCAGCGCGACCAGCGTCGAAGAGCAGGCCGTGTCGATCGTGACGGCGGGGCCGCGCAGGTCCAGGCGGTGCGCGATGCGCCCGGCGGCGACGCTGGGCGCCGTGCCGAGCCCGAAGTACGGGTCGGTGAGCAGGTCGGCGCCGTGCACGTCCCATTGCAGGCGGGTGTACTGGCCGGAGTCCATCAGGCCCGCGAACACACCGGTGCGATCGCCGGCGAGGCCGTCCGACCGCAGGCCCGCGTTCTCCAGCGCCTCCCACACCAGCTCCATCAGCAGCCGATGCTGCGGGTCCGTGCGCAGCGCCTCCTGCGGTGAGAGCCCGAACAGCGCGGCGTCGAATCCGGCCACGTCGGACAGGAACGCCGCCTGGCGGGTGTACGAGTAGCGGCTCGAGGTCGGCCGGTCGGGATCGAAGGCCGGCG
The DNA here is from genome assembly GCF_042658925.1 of Sphaerisporangium aureirubrum. Taxonomy (NCBI): domain Bacteria; kingdom Bacillati; phylum Actinomycetota; class Actinomycetes; order Streptosporangiales; family Streptosporangiaceae; genus Sphaerisporangium; species Sphaerisporangium aureirubrum. The sequence goes on along the minus strand of NZ_JBHSRF010000052.1, from coordinate 12,169 downwards.
GCTCGTGCCAGCGCGACGCCGGGATCTCGGTGACCGCGTGGACGCCCTTGACGAGGTTGTTCCAGTACGCCTCCGGGGTGCCGGCGTCCCCGGGAAACCGGCAGGCCACACCGACGATGACGACCGGGTCGTGCGGGACGCCGCCGTGCGCGGCATCCGGACCGTCGCGGGCCGGTGCAGGGCCGGCGCCCGCGAGGCCCGCGGCCAGTGCCGCGGGGGTGGGCCAGCGGTAGGCCACCGCCGGGTCGACCGGGGCACCGAGCCGGTCCTCGAGCTCGGCGAGCAGGCCGACGAGTTCGACCGAGGCGAGCCCGTGGCCGGCGAAGGTGTCCGTGGGGTCGATGTCGTCGGCGGCGCGGCCGGTGAGGGCGGCCAGCCGGCCGACGATCCACCGTTCGACTTCTCCGGAATCAGACACCTACTGTCCTTTCATCGAGCATTCCGCCGCGCCGCGCCTCTTACCGCGCCACGCTTTTCGGCACGCTGCGAACGAGACTAGACAGCCGCACTGTCACCTCGTTTACATCACGTTTTCAAGGTCCTTTCACACCGCTGTCCGATCTGTTGCACAGGCCTGCGGGGCATGATGAACCACGGAAAACGGGCATGCTCCCGCACCAGAAGGAGAAACGCTTGGAAAATGCGCCCCATGCGGTCCGCGACGATTGATACCGCTTATCGCACGACTACTGGAACGTCGTCCCGCCCACCCGCACGCGAACGCAGCCGCACTGTCCGATCCAGACGCCGGTCCCGCTCGATGCTCACCGAGTTCGGTGCAGCCGCCTTGGCCGGCCGTCCTGCCAGTCGGGTGTTCGAGTGACGAATCTCGTATTCGATCGGGGTGCGCATCACCATGGCGCTGTGGCGTGGTCGCCGGTCATGGAAGATCTCCAGGAACTCGGAGATCGCTGGTTCGCGCCTTTCTTGGCGGCCATGCGATGACGCGCCGGTGAACGTGGAGCGTCGCGGCCGCATCAGGCACCCGAGAACACGTGCTACCGGCCGTATGCCGGGCTATGTCACTTTTACCGGAAACGCACGCCGCATCACATGGGTCCCGCAGGTGAGGCAAGACAGCAGCCGTACTTCCCGCACCTCTGGTCGCCGGTGGTGCCCGGCGCGCCCCGGCGGATCTACCGCGTCACGTACGTGGTCAACCGGCTCCGCCGCCTACCACCATCGTCGCGACCCGAGGGTATTCGAGCTGGTCGTCCTGACGCAGAACGGCGAGCTGGATCCTCTTGAGGGAACCCGACGGCTCGATGCCGAGCTCCGCCACCAGGCGCCGGCGAATCGCCTCGTAGACGGTGAGAGACTCGGCGGTCCTGCCAGCTCGATAGAGCGCGATCATCAGCTGTGCGTGCACCGTCTCCCAGGTGGGAAACCTCGAGGTCAGTTCATAAAGCTCGCCGATAATGTGCTTGTGGCGCCCGAGGTTCAGTTCGAGTTGGATCAGCATCTCGTAGGCGGCGTTCCGCTCCTCCTCGAACGCCCGCGCCGCGCATGCGAGGACCACCGAGTCTCGCAGATCGCGAAAGGGGTCGCCTCGCCACAGCGACAGCGCTTGCCTGAGCTGCCTGGTCGCGGACTCCAGACGACGTTCCCGGACGCTCTGCCTCGCCTCGACGACCAGATCGCGGAAGTCGTGGACATCCAGCTGATGGCATTCCAGATCTATCGCGTACCCGTCCGGCGCCGTGACCACGGTGCCGGGATCGACTCCGGCGTTCGCCAGGTACTTCCGTAACCTGGAGACGTTCACTTGAAGTGCCGTGAACGACGTGCGAGGCCGCTCACTGGGCCACAGGGCACTCAGAAGTTGATCAGCCGAGACGACGCGCCCCGCATCGACACACAGGTGAGCGAGCAGCATCCGTTGCCGTAAGGAACCCGGCGTGATCCTGCTGCCGGCGGCGTCCAATACCTCCAGTGGGCCAAGCAGTGAGATCTTCATTGGCGCGGAGCCTCGCATGGCCCGCCGTTGTCCAGCAAGGATTGCTTGCGGCGCCACAGCGGCTGGGTGGCCGAGCCCGTGATGAGGGTGTTCACCTGTGCTCCTTCGCCTTCGAGCAGCGGGTCGATCTCATGGTTAAGATCAAGCGGCTCACAAGTGCAAGCCGGTACCGGTAAGTCTCGTGCGCGTCGGCGAGGGTGGTGCCGATCAGCTCGGACATCAGCGTGGGTGTGCAGCGGTATCGGAGTCGCGAGGCCATCACCGGCTCCGCCCAGAGGTCACCGAGATCGACCATCGCACCCCCGTCGCGATATGACGGGACGAGCCCCGCGGCCACGCCCAAGGTCGGCCGGGATAATCGCGGAGTCGATAGCGGCACCGTGATGAGCGCGCTGTCCAGCAGATCGGAAACCCGGCACCGAACATCGCACATAGGAACATCTCAGCGTCGCGAAAGGCTTGGAAGGCACATCCATTTACTTGGGACGAGCACATTCAGGTCGGTCAGAGGGCCGCCGTTTCAGAAGCGCGTTGTGTTCCGAGTACAGCCACACCGGTCCGCCAGCTGATGCGATGAATTGGAGTCACATCCGAGTATGCCGATGTTTCATGACATCCAGGAGTCAGTCACATGACATTCAGGAGTCAGCCCATGTCACGTTTGTGCTAACATCGACCACTCGTGATATTCCCACCCCACCCCGGCAACGTCAAGATAAATTTTTGTTTCGCCGGGATCCACCCACCACACCGGGACCAGCCGGAAGGAGAGATGCCTCATGAGCCGACGCGTCCCCGGCGAGCTCAGCGGCAATTGAATCGTCAAGCTTTTCCGCGCCTGCTCCCGCTCCCGCGGCATCCGCGCCACCTCCGGCACTCGCATGCCAGTGGGTTACCGCGTACGAAAATCTTGATCATATCCCGCAGCCTTGCCTGCCTAAATGTGGGATATCGCTAACAGCTCCAGCGAAAAATTAGCAAGGCTCATCATCATGTCATCCCGATATTCCGACCCTATGACACGGGCATGACTCCCCCAGTCACGTCCTGACCGCGACCGGGCTTGATCCGGTTTGCCGGGCACCTCGGCGCCCGCCGGCGGCGCGGACGGCCCTGCCCGTCCCCACCGGCGGCGCCGCGTCAGACCATGTACTGGTCGTGGCGCCGGTACAGCTCCGTCCACTCCTCGGCGGTGAGGGTGCGACCGGACACGGCGATCTCGGCCAGCTCCTCGAAGTACGCCTCCCTAGGCGCGCCCGGCGCGAAGTGCAGCAGCATCGAGGCGGGCTCACCCGACTCGTTGCGGAACGCGTGCACGCCCCCGGGGGGCACATGCAGGAAGTCCCCCGGCCTGGCCTCGATCCAGGAGCCGCCGTCGAACAGCCGCACGGTCCCCGACAGCACGTAGAACGACTCGGCCATGGTGCGGTGGTAGTGCGCCGACGGGCCGCTCGGTCGTGGCCCCATGTCCCACCGGTACAGCCCGAACAGCCCGGCCGTGGTGGCCCCGGTGGCGAGATAGCTCACCTCGGTGCCGCCCGCGCCGATGGTCAGATCGGGCTCCTGCCCGGCAGGCCGGTACGCGGCCGTCGGCAGCCCCCGCTCCCCGAAGTACAGCGCCGCTGGATACGACATGACGTCCCCTCCCGCTCCCCGGCGGCCCCCGCGTTCCCCGTGGCGCCGCCGTCACCGATCATCCCACGCGGCCGTCCGCGGGCGTCGCTCAGGACACCTTGCGCAGGAGGGCGAGGAACATCGCGTCGGTGCCGTGGCGGTGCGGCCAGAACTGGGCGTGCGGGCCGTCGCCGAGGCCGCCGATCTCGTCCAGGTAGCGGCGGGCGGGCAGGACCTCCACGCCGCCCGCGCGCTTCACCACGTCGTCGACCACGACCGCGGTCTCGGCCAGGTGGGGGGAGCACGTCACGTACGCCACCACGCCGCCGGGGCGGGCCGAGTCGAGGGCGGAGGTGAGCAGGCGGCGTTGCAGGGCGGTGAAGTCGGGGACGCTCTCGGGGACACGCCGCCAGCGGGCCTCGGGGCGGCGGCGCAGCGCGCCGAGGCCGGTGCAGGGCGCGTCCACCAGGACCCGGTCGAACACCCCCGACCGCCAGGCGGGCTCTGCGCCGTCCGCGGTGATCACCCCGGCCCGGCGGGTCGCCCGCCAGACCAGGCGGGACCGGTGGAAGCGCAGGTCGGCGGCCAGCAGGTTGCGGCCCTCCTGCACGGCGAGCGCGTCCAGCAGGCCCGCCTTGCCGCCGGGGCCCGCGCACATGTCCAGCCAGGTGCGGTCCGGCCCCTCGACCGGCACGCGGGTCAGCGCCAGGGCGACCAGCTGGCTGGCCTCGTCCTGGACGGCGGCTCGCCCGTCGGCGACCGCCTGGACGGCCCCCGGGTCGCCCTCGGGGAGGTAGGCCGCGTACGGCGAGAAGCGGGAGGCGATGGCCCCCGCGTCCACCAGCTCGCCCACCGAGCTGCGCCCCGGCCAGGCGACCAGGGTCACCCCGGGCCGCTCGTTGTCGGCGGCGAGCAGCTCGGCCGTCTCGCGCAGGTCGCCGCCGAGGGCGTCGCGGAAAGCCGAGACGATCCACCGGGGGTGGCTGTGCGCGACGGCGAGGTGGCCTAGGGGGTCCTGCTCCTGGTCGGGGGCCACGATGGGCAGCCACTGCTCGAGGTCCCGGCTCGCGATCTTGCGCAGCACGGCGTTGGCGAACCGCGACGCGCCGGCCCCGACGCGCAGCCGCACCAGGTCGACGGTGGCGCTGACCGCCGCGTGCGGGGGGACGCGCGTCTTGAGCAGCTGGTGCGCGCCGAGGCGGATCGCGTCCAGCAGCGGCGGGTCGATCTCCTCCGGCGGCCGGTCGCTGCACATCGCGATGATCGCGTCATACGTGCCGAGCCCGCGCAGCGTCCCATAGGCCAGCTCGGTGGCCAGCGCCGCGTCGCGTCCCGCCAGTCCCCGATCCCGCAACAACGACGGCAACATCAGATTGGCGTACGCGTCCCGCTCGTCGACGGCCCGCAACAGGTCGTAAGCGACATTCCGCGCCTCGTCCCGCTCCGGCCGCCGCCTCCCCTTCCCCCCTGCCCGAGCCCGCCCCTGCCCCCCGGAGCCCCCGGAAGAACGCCCCTGCCCACCGGACCCCCCACCCGCCCCGGACACGCGCCCCTGGCCGGCGGACGCCCCACCCGCCCCGGACGAACGGCTCTGACGCCCAGAGGACCCCGACGAACGCCCCTCACCACCAGACGAACCACCCGAACCGGCAGAACGGCCCTGACGCCCGGAGGAGCCCGACGAACGCCCCTCACCGCCGGACGAACCACCCGAACCGGCGGAACGGCCCTGGCGGCCGGAGGAGCCGGGTGAGCGGTCCTCGGGCGGGGTGGAGGGGCGGGCCCGCCGGTTGGACGGGTCGCCGGTGTCGCGGCCGGGGCGGCCGGCGGCCTGGGTCACGGTGCTCCCAAAGTCATGATCGTCTTTCAGGGTCGGCCGAGGCGGTCGTCCGGGGACGGGCGTACGCCGCGGGCCCACTCGCCCGCGGTCATCTGGCGCTTGCCCTGGGACTGGACGTCGCCGAGCAGGACCGGGTGGGTCGCGGTGCCCACCAGCACCGTGTCCTTGCCTGCGGCGATCTCGCCGGGGGCGAGGCGCCCGGCGTCGGGAGCGGGACGGACGGGGCCGAGCTTGAGGCGCGTGTCGCGGAACTCGGTCCAGGCGCCGGGCGCCGGCGTGCAGGCGCGGATCAGCCGGTCGACGCGCATGGCGGGCGCCGACCAGTCGACCCGTGCGTCGGGCGCCTCGAGCTTGGAGGCGTAGGTGACGCCGTCGGCGGGCTGGGGACGGGCGTGCAGCGTGCCGTCCTCGACGCCGTCCAGCGTGGCGACCAGCAGGCCCGCGCCCGACTCGGCGAGACGGCCGAGCAGCTCGCCGCTGGTGTCGGACGGCCGGATCTCCTCGGTCACCACGCCGTACACCGGCCCGGCGTCGAGCTCCTTGACGATCTGGAACGTCGCCGCCCCGGTGATCGCGTCACCGTGCAGCACGGCGTGCTGCACGGGGGCGGCGCCGCGCCAGGCGGGCAGCAGCGAGAAGTGGAGGTTGATCCACCCGAACTTGGGGATGTCCAGCGCCCGCTGCGGCAGCAGGGCGCCGTACGCCACCACCGGGCAGCAGTCGGGCCCGATGGCCGCCAGCCGGGCCAGGAACTCGGGGTCGCCCGCCTTGGCGGGCTTCAGCACCTCGATGCCGGCGGACTCGGCCAGCTCGGCGACCGGGCTGGAGTGGACCTTGCGCCCCCGGCCGGACTGGGCGTCCGGGCGGGTCACCACGGCCACCACCTCGTGGCGGGGCGAGTCGAGCAGCGCGCGCAGGGGCGGCAGGGCGGTGTCCGGGGTTCCGGCGAAGACGAGGCGCACGGGGCTACAGGGCCTTGCCTTGAGTGACGTGCGGGGAGACCTTCACCACGGGGGCGGACAGGCCGCTCCACTCGGCCTCGCGGATCGCCTTCATCGCCAGCTTGCGCTGCTTGGCGTCCAGGCGGTCGATGAACAGCACGCCGTCGAGGTGGTCGGTCTCGTGCTGCACGCACCGGGCCAGCAGGTCGGTGCCCTCGACGGTGATCGGCTCGCCGTGCATGTCGAAGCCCTTGGCGACGGCGCGGATGGCCCGCGGCGTCGGGAAGGCGAGCCCGGGGAACGACAGGCAGCCCTCCTCGCCCTCCTCGTCCAGCTCGTCGCCGAGGTCGAGGGTGGGGTTGATCAGGTGACCGAGCGTCTCGTCCACGTAGTAGGTGAACACACGCAGCCCGACGCCGATCTGGGGCGCGGCGAGGCCGGCCCCCGGCGCGTCCATCATGGTGTCGGTGAGGTCCTTGACGAGCTTGCGCAGCTCCTTGTCGAAGTCCGTGACCGGCTCCGCGGGGGTGCGCAGCACCGGATCGCCGAACAGGCGGATCGACTGAATGGGCACGGACGACTCCGTTCAGATCAGGACGTGAGGGGCCCCACCAGTTTATGGCTCATCACCGCCACCCCGGTCGGCCCTGTGGACGAGGCCCGCACGGGTGGCACGGTGGGGGGTCAGCGGGAGCGGGACTTCATGGCGGCCTTGCGGGCGGCCTTGGCGGTGACGGTGTCGGGGTGGCGGGTGGCGAGGAGGTCCAGCACGGCGAGGGCGTCGGGGTGGGGGCTGCGGCTGATGTCCTCGATGAGGCGCAGCAGCTCGTCGCCCGGCTCCAGCGCCTCGAACTCGCCCATCGCCTCCTGCACGTCCGGGATGTACAGCAGCGTGGCAAGCGTGTCGACCGCGAGCCAGGTGCCGTCCTCCTCGCTCAGCGCGGGGGCGTCCAGGTCGCGCACGCCGAGCCACACGGCGGCGTGCCGCCACATCGCGGGCTCGGCGAGGGCCTCCCGCATGGCGGGCTCGGCCTCGGGGCCCATCTCCTCCAGCACGGTGCCGATCACCCCGCGCTGCCCGGCCGTGCCGGACGCCGCCACCTTGATCAGCTCACGGGCGGCGTCCTCGGCGGCCCGCCGCTCCACCCACAGCGTGGGGGCGCTGGACGGGGCCTGGCCCGACAGCATGGCCTCCACCAGCTCGACCGCGCTGAGCTCGGCGAACTCCTCGACCTCCGACAGCAGCGGCGCGTCGTGCCCCTCGCGCAGGAGGTCCTGCCGGACCGCCCACACCCCGAGCGGCGACAGGCGCACCGCGTCGCCGTCCTGCCGGAACAGGCCGCAGTACCGCAGCAGGTCGAGGGCGCCGTCCAGCTCGGCGGGCAGGATCTCGCGCAGCCGCCGCATCTCCCCCGGCCGGGCCTGGCAGGCGATCTCGTGCGCCTGGAGCATGCCCTCGACCAGGGCGCCGTAGGTGATGCCGTCGGTGGTGGCGTAGATGGTGGCGAGCATCTCGGTCAGGTGCTCGTCGACCACGGCGGAGCCGGTCAGGCCCTCGTCGGTGCGGTCGAGCACGTCCATCACCACGCCGTCCCAGAACTCCAGCAGGCCGGGCGGCAGGCCGGGGCCGGGGGACGCGCTCGCCCGGCTGATCCGCAGCAGGCCGGTGTTGACCGCGACGATCCAGACCAGGCGCAGCCGCGCGAGGTCCAGGCCGAGATCGGCCACGGCCAGGTCGGCGTCCTCGGGCAGAGGCATGCCCTCGGGGGTCACCTCGCGGCTGCCGGTCCAGCCGGCCAGCCGGACGGCGTCGCGGACGAGCGGGACCTCCAGCACCGAGGCGGCGAGTTCTTCGGGGTCGGCGAGCTCGACCGGGGGGAAGCTGAGGACGTCGGCCGCGGGGACGGCGCGGTCGGAACGGTCGTCGCCATCGTCGCCACCCGCCAGCTCGGCGAGCATCGACTCACGCTCCTCGCTGGGGACGTTCCCCAGCTCGTCGATGAGATTGCGCAGCTCGCCAAGATCAAAGATCCCGCCGTCCCCGGTGTTCGCCATTCAGGCAACTTACTCCACACCAGCCACACGCGAAGACCCATGCCCGACGTTGACCAAGACCGTTCCGGCAGGGCGCGGGAAGAACCGCCGGCCGGTCAGTGAATGCCGCGGGACCGGGCCTTGAACGCGGCCTTGCGGGCCGCCTTGGCGACGTCCTTGTCGGGCAGATGGCGGCCGAGGAGGTCCAGGACCTCGGCGACGTCGGGGTGGTCGACCCGCCACATCTCCTCGATGACCTGCGTGGACGGGCGGGCCGCCGCCAGGGCGCGGGCGAACCCGGCCGAGTCGTCGTCCGCGGTGGGCACGGCCACGGCCAGCGTGTCGACGTTCATCCAGAGGATCTCCTCCGGCGTGAGCTCCGGGGCGTCCAGCCCGTGGCGGTCCAGCCAGCGGACGGCGTGCGGGCGCAGCTCCGGGTCGTCCAGGAAGGCGCGCACCGACGGGGCCGCCTCCGGCCCGAGCCGGTCGACGACGCCGGCGGCGACGCCACGGCGCGGCGCCTCGGCCCCCCGGACGGCCTCCAGGAGGTCGTGGGCCGCCTCGGCGGGGGTACGGCGCTCCAGCCACCGGGCGATGTCCAGCTCGGCCTGTGCGGGCGTCACACCGCCGAGCAGCGCGGCGACCAGACCCTCGGCGTCCCCTCCGGCGGGGTCCGGCGCGACCGGAGCGGTCATCCCCATCCGGGAGTACACCTCCCGCAGCCCCCACAGCCCGTGCGGCGTCAGCCGCACCGCCTCCTCGGCCCGCTCGACGGTGCCGAACCGGGCCAGCTCGTCCATCGCCACGGCCAGCGCGTCCAACGGCTCGTCCGGCCCGTCCAGCGGGTCGTCCGATGAGTGGGCCGGGGCGCTCGGCGGCTCGCCGGGCCCGCTCGCCGGGTGGGCCGGCACGCGCGGTGCGGCGGCCCGCGGGCCGGTCGTGTCGTGGGACGTCCCGGAGGGCCCGCCGTGCGCGGCCGGCGGGTCGCGCTCGTCGGTGCCCCAGACGCCGGACAGGTGGTCGCCGAAGGTCTCGAGAGGCAAGGGCTCCGGGGAGCGGTAGAGCAGGTCGTGCAGGACGAGCAGCTCGGCGTCGACCTGGGGGGAGCCGGTGACCTGGGCGAGCGGGCCGCCGGTGAGGAAGGCGACGGTGCCCGCCCACAGGTCGAGCACCTCCTCGTCGTCCCTGGCCGCCAGCGGGCGGAAGCCTTCGGGCACCGCGACGGCGCCCTTGGGTCCCTTGGCCGCCTTGTCTCCCTTGGTCGCCTTGTCTCCGTTGTCGTCCTTGTACACCTCGGCCAGGCCGACGGAGAGGGCGAGCTCCCAGGCGAGGGCGGGGGCCGGGACGCCGAGGTCGGCGGTGATGCGCCGGGCGTCGCGCACCCGCAGCGCGCCCCGGGCGGTCGGGGTATGGCCGCCGTCCCGCATCCAGACCACCACCTGGTGGGCGTGCCGCAGCAGGCCGTCCGCGCGGACGGCCTCGGCCACCTCCTCCGGCGCGGGGAGCCGCACGGCGGGCAGCGGGGAGCACTCCCAGCAGTCGCACGCCTCGGACTCCGCCGCCTGGCGCACCGGGCGCGGCACCGCGGGGAAACCGCTCGGGAACGGCTGGGGCGGGCCGTCCAGGGCCTCGTCGTCGGCACCCATCGCGGCGAACAGGCTCTTGGCCATGCCGAACTTGGTGGTGTCGGCCAGCGCGGCCGGCATCTCGGGCGCGATCTCGGTGATGCGGTCGCGCATGCGGGCGGCCATCTTGGTGCCGATCTCCCCGCTGTCCAGCAGGAAGTCGACCAGTGTGAGTGACGCCGCGACGGTCTCCTCCGCGCTCTCCGGCGGCGCGATGACCTTGCGGGGATAGATGTCCAGGAGCAGCTGCTCGAACGTCGCGGGCGTGATGTCGGCGAGCTCGCCGACGTTGAGATAGTCGCTGGCGTAGTCGCACAGGAGCCGGATCTCCTCGACATCCACCTCGATGTCCTTCGAGCGCCCCCACGCCCGGATCTCCTCGATGGCCCCGTTCACCCATTCGATCGACACAGGGAGAAACTAACGGCTTACTAACAGCACCGCGAATCGGCGACCGCCGGTCAGATCAGATCCATGGGATCCATACACACCCGGACCAGGTCGGGAGCCTTGCGAGCGGACCGCACGCCCGCCGCCGCCTTCAGCTCTCTGGCGAGCGCGCCGCCGATGCTCCAGGGCACCCGGAGCATCGCGCGCTCCTCCTCGACGGCCGGGCGGCCGGGGGTCTCGACCGGCACCGGGCCGAGCATCTGGGTCTCGCGGGGCAGCCGCAGCGAGACGATCATCTCGCGCACGGCGGCCGGGGGGCCGGTGAGGGTGGCCATCCGCACGGCCGGGGGGAAGCCGAGGACCGTGCGGTCGGTGAGCTCGCGCTCGGCGTGGGTGACGGGGTCCCAGCGGATCAGGGCCTGCACGGGCGGAAGCGACGAGTCGGCCAGCACCACCAGCTCGGCGGACGGGCGCAGCAGGGCCGCCGCGTTCATCCAGCGACGCAGGGTCTCCTCGGTGGCGCGCAGGTCGGGACGGCCGAGCAGGGCCCAGCCGTCCAGCAGCACCGCGGCGGCGTACCCGCCCTCGGCGACCGGCTCCGCCCCGGGGGTGGCGACCACCAGGGCGGGGGTCGCCTCGACGGTGGCGAGCACCGCGTCCCGTCCCGAGGTCTTCACCGGCACGGCTGGAAACGCCCGGCCGAGCTCTTCGGCGGTGCGCCGCGCGCCCACCACGAGGGCGCGGAAGCGGTCGCCGCCGCAGATCCGGCAGCGCCAGCCTCCGGCGATCCGCCCGCACCACCGGCAGTACGGCGCGGCGTGCCCGCCACGCAGCGCCAGCGGCCCCCCGCACAGGGCGGGCTGCACCGCCTCCCCCGGCCGGGAGGCGTCACCCGGCCGAGCGTCCCCCGGCCGGGCATCACCCAGCCGAACGTCACCCAGCCGGGCATCACCCAGCCGAGAAGCGTCACCCCGCCGAGAAGCGTCACCCAGCCGGGGCGCGTCGCTCTCGGCCGGGTGGGTGTCCAGGACCAGGCCGCTCAGCGTGCTCTCGCGGGGGCGGTGGCGCCGGGGGACGGGCGGGGTGCCGGGGAGGTCGTGGGGTTCCGGCACGGGGAGAGAGGGCTGGGTGCAGCGGGACGGGGTGCGGCAGTGGAGGCACGCCAGGGCGGGGAGGTAGCCGCGGCGGGGGACCTGGATGAGGACCGGGCCCGTGGTGAGGCCGTGCTTGAGCGCCGTCCAGGCCACGGTGGGCAGGCGTGCCGCGCGGGCCGCCGCGTCCCTGGCCAGGTCGGCGTCCTCCCCCGCGGGCCGCACCCTCGGGGCGTACCGCCGGAGGGCCTCCCTGGAGGGGTTGATCTGCCGCGCCCAGCCCGAGGCGACCAGCCGCGCCGCCTCGGCCGTGCGCGCGTGGCCCGCGATGAGCATGGCCGCGCCGGTCTGGTGGGCCCGCAGCCCCAGGATCTCCCGCGTGTGCGGGTACGGCGCCAGCCGCTCGGCGTGCAGATCGTCCCCGTCGTCCCACACCACCACCAGCCCGAGGTCACGCACCGGCGCGAACGCCGCCCCCCGTGTCCCCACCACCGCCCGCACCTCCCCCCGCAGGACCCGCAACCACCGCCGATACCGCTCGGCGGGCCCCAGGTCCGCCGTGATCGTGACGTACATTCCCTCCCCCACCAGCCGCCGCAACGCCGTGTCGACCAGTGCCACATCCTTCCCGTCCGGCACCACGACCAGCGCCCCCCGCCCCCCTCGCAGCGCCGCCG